>JAGLOK010000296.1 GCA_023139005.1 Clostridiales bacterium
TGTTGCCTGCTTTGTAGAGGACGATATCAACTGGAACACAATCATGGTTGAAAAACTAAATTCCAATAATAACGCATGCACCTTTTATGAGAAGCTGAACGCCAACGTTGCACTCATCAAGTTAGCACCCGGTCTACGCCCTGAGATACTGCTATATTTAGCGGATAACTATGACGCTGTTGTCATTGAAGCATACGGTATCGGCTCTGTTCCATTTGATGATGAGAATAACTTTTTGGATGCAGTAAAGACTATCACCGAGAAAAACTGCATGGTACTGGTGGTATCCCAAGCGTTGAATCAGGGAACCTTTATGCAAAAATATGAAATCAGCCGGAAAGCACTGGACGTTGAATATGTACTTGAAGGTGGATTATTGAGCACCGAGTGCGCAGTAACAAAGCTCATGTGGGCACTGGGGCAGAGTACCGACAGGAATGCAGTCAGAGAAATGATCAATACACCCATATTACTCGATAAAATTAAAATAGAAGAATCTTAAAAAGGATTGCCTATGTCCATTATCCAATCTCATGATATCACACTATACGGTAGCACGAGTGAACATAATATTGTGCTTGAGCCTCTGCGTGATGTGCATTTGAAGTACCTGTACAAATGGGGCGCAGACCCTGATGTTGTGAGCTGGACACAAAGCGGGGATAGCACAGAGATTGCATACGAGGAAGAAGAAGTGCTATCGATATATAGCAATGTATCGGTAGATGCATTGTGCTTCATAGTGAAAGCAAATGATGTCCCTATCGGTGAGTGCTGGATTCAGAAGATGAACAGACCTGAAGTGCTTGAAACATATCCTGATGGCTTGGATATTCGCAGGATTGATATGGCTATTGGTGAAAAAGCATACTGGAACAAGGGGATTGGAAGCGCTTTTATTAAGATGCTAATTGACTATGCATTTTATGGAGAAGGTGTGGACGTACTGCACTGTATATGTGAAGACTACAATCATCGAAGCATTAGGATGTGGGAGAAGAATCATTTTACACGAGTAGGATCTATAGCACGTGCGCAACCCAGCAAAGGAAACTTCCAGTATCATTTTTCATTAACACAGAATGACTTTGTTCAAAGCAGGAATAGTAGCATGTCAAAGTTTGATATCTTCTCTGTGCTAATAAAAGAGTTGCAACCTAGTCAACCATACCTGAGCAAGGGGAAGCTACTGCTTAAAAGCAAAGTGTTTAATACAAGAGATATTTCAGCGATGGCGCCTATTCGCATTGCAAAACGCGGCAAAAAATATATCATATGTGATGCGCATACAAGCGTGTATCTTGCATATATGAATGGATTTAAAAAAGTGCCATGCTACATAGACACTGAGCATATGGATATGAGCACTTATGAGATGAAAATAGATTGGTGTAAACAAGAAGGTATAAACAAAGTTGCGGATCTGGCAACACGTATTATTGAGCACAAATACTACGAAGTAATGTGGCTTAAGAAATGCATGCAAATGCGACGAACTCAGGAGATATAATGAAAAAATATCAGTATACTATCTGTTTCATAAAAAGAGGCAAAAAGATTTTGATGCTTAACCGTGAAAATGCTGGCTTTATGGGGCGTTGGAATGGCGTCGGTGGTCGCTTTGAAGATGGGGAAACGCCGACTGAATGTATTCTACGTGAGGTGCATGAAGAAACTGGAATCACACTAGCGGACGTTACCGACTGTGGTAGTGTGACGTGGATGATTGATAGCGTGGACCATGGTGGTATGCACATCTTTTTTGCTGAAGTGGAGGAAGACTTTGTATATATGACACCACGCGGGACAGAAGAAGGCATACTCGACTGGAAACACCTTGACTGGATTATGCATCCTGAAAATTCCGGTGTTGCAGAGAATATCCCAATTTTTTTACCCTACATGTTAAATGACATGAAGAGATATAATCATCACTGTACGTGGATAGACAAGCAGATGGTGGAGATTGAGACATTACCAATTGAGTAATGTTAAAAATAGAGGTACTGAAGGAAGACGTGTGATGAATTACAAATACACAATCTGCTTTATCAAAAGAAATGATGAGATATTGTTATTAAACCGAGAAAATGACAGCTGGATGGGGTGCTGGAATGGTGTCGGCGGGCGCTTGGAAGATGGAGAATCTCCAACGGAGTGCATTCTACGTGA
>JAGLOK010000297.1 GCA_023139005.1 Clostridiales bacterium
CGCTGTCGACCTTAGCCTACAACTTTCAGCAACGAGAAAGCATTCTTCCATCTGAAAAAGCGTGGGCATATAAATACAAACTTGAAGCTATTAAATCACAGGGAAAACGCAATGATCTAACTTCCCGACAATTTGTCGGGAAGTTAGAAATGTCAGATATAGTTGGAAAAGAGTCTAATTAAAGTGGCAGACAAGTTCAACGGTTCATTCGCTTAACAAATCTCATCCCTCCTTTACTTAATAAAGTTGATGAGAAAAAATGCTTTTATTCATGCTGTAGAATTATCACACTTAAGCAAAGATGAACAAGAATTCTTGCTTTATTTTTTACTCTTTGTGTTACACATTATTGTACAACCTACATTTTATAATTAACATTGTCTGAAGAAACTAATTTCTCTAGTATAGTAAGACCTAAAATGAGCAATTATCTTATTTGACATCGTTGACGAAAAAGAGTATTCTAAAAACTGCAATGCCGAATGTTTTTATACATCCCGAAACGTTCAAGGTGAATAAATGTAGATAGGAATTGAAGTAGCGTTATGATTACTATAAAAGATATATCAAATCATGTGGGAGTATCAGTAACACAAGTATCCAGAGCTTTAAATGGACATGATGATGTCAGTGAAAGCACAAGAGAACAGGTGCTAAAAGCAGCGAAAGACCTCGGCTATGTGAAAAACATAGCAGCACATAGACTCGTTACGAAAACATCCAATCAAATTGCATTTATAGTAGTAGGCAAAGAAAATGATAGTGATGCGCACTATAATAGCTCAATGTATACAATGATGAAAGGGGTAAATGACTATTCACTAAAAAACAATCTAGAAACGATTATATATATGCTTCTAAAGAAAAGATCATATATAGACTTTATTCGAGAACGTGGTTTGGATGGTGCAATTATTGCAGGGCTAGATTATGATGATCCAAGCTTAGAGGAGATCTTAAGCAGTGATTTAGCATGCGTACTTATCGATATTCCAGTTACCGGAGAAAGAAACGGAAGCGTACAAATTGATAATTCATACTTTACAGCCCAAGCAGTACAGGCACTTATCAATAGCGGTAAGAAAAATATTGCAATGATTAATGGTGCTGCACATTCAATGGTTAGCATTGAAAGAGAGTGTGGTTATAAAATAGCACATGCATCAAATCAAATCAAATACAATCCCAAATATATCATTAATGCTGATTGGCAATATGAAAAAGCGTATGAAGTTACAAAGAGACTATTAACTGAAAATAAGGATATTGACGGCTTTTTTTGTTCGAGCGATACAATGGCTTTCGGTTGCTTAAATTCTGTAAAGGATATGGGCTATAAGGTACCTGAAGATATTGGAATTGTTGGCTTTGATGGTATCTTGGAAACGAACTACACCCAGCCTCCGCTTGCAACGGTTGTACAGGATTATTATCAAAAAGGGTACAGAGCAGCGGATCTATATTGCCAAATCGTTTCGGGGAAAATATTGAAAAGCAAGGCATATCTTGTTGATTGCAATTTAATTTTAAAGGGCAGCGTAGTGTAAAATTCGACTCTATAAGCTAATAAGCACTTGACATTGAACTATAGGTAACGTAATATAAAAAGAACCGAAACGTTTTGGTAATAGACGACAATATTTTATAGGAGGAAAATGATGAAAAAAATCTTAACTGTTGCGCTGATCATTTTATTATGTGCTAGTATTCTTATCGGATGTACCGAAACAACTGATAATAGTGATCCAACGCAAACAAAAGAAAAAGCTACAGAAACAAAGAAAGAAGCAACTGAAAAACCAGCAGAACCTGTTGAAGAAATTGTAATCACAATCCCACACTACAAATCAGGGCAAAATGTTGGTGGAGTATTTTTCCTACCACAAGTTGAACGGTTCAATGAAATGTACGATGGGAAATATGAGCTGGTTATTGAAGAGATACCACAAGATTCATATCAGACCAAAATTCAACAGCTTGCACAACAAGGAAAATTACCTGCATTGATTGAAGGTGCCGATAAAAATTGGTTTGAAGATATTGCTATACCCAATGATATGTACTATGATTTATCTACTTGGTTGGATGAAAATCCTGAACTGAAAGCAAGAACATTAGTTGACTCTCTTGGATATAATACAATCGACGGCAAGGTCGTTGCATTTCCGCTTACTGTTGTGCGTCCCATTGGATTGTTCTACAATAATGAACTATTCACACCTAGCAAGCCGATAGGCGAACTATCAATGGATGAGCTGCTTGCGGAATTCGGTGACAATAAATTTGCATTTATGACTGTAGAAAACGCATGGACAACATCTCTTATGCTAACAGCAATATTTGCACAACAAGATGGTGGTCCTGAGATATTGAAGGAAGGCGTTCTTAATCAAAAGAGCGACTATACATCAAAACCGTTTATTGACGCTTTTACAATCATTCAAAATCTATTGCAAAATTACGCTTCATCAAATACAGTAGGCGCTGCTTATGCGGATGCTGCAAATAGTTTTATGAGCCAAAGCGCAGCAATTATCGCAAATGGTCCTTGGATGGTAGGAGACTTTGCAGCAGAATCTAGTGATAAATGGAGTAATGGATTTACCGGTGAAATGGCAACAGGCGGCGTGTATCCTGGAAATATTGCAATTGCAAATACATTCTCATATAATTGGTGGATACCCAGTGGATTACCAGAGGGAGAGACAGAGGCTGCATTAGCGTTCTTAGCATTCATGAACACTCCTGAAGAATTAGAAGCATACATGTTAGCCGAAGGCGGCACTGCACCAAATCTAACACCATCAGATGAGTATGTTACGGCATTATCAGAAAAAAGACTCTTGAGTGAACTTAGTCTAGCGGTCAATTCTGATACAATTATCATACCAATGATACTAGACATAATGCCTGGCTCTGTAGCCAATGAAGAATTTGGGAAACTATTACCTAAATTAATTGATGGTTCTGTGACCCCAGAAGAATTTGCAACAATTCTTAGTGATAAAGCAGTAGCAGCACTAGCAGAATAATTAGAACTACTGAATTGAAGCTCTTCCTTTTATCTTTCCTTAAGGAAGAGCTTCAAATTTTATTATTTTCAAACAAAGGAATCCTGACACTAAATATGATAATAACAATTGAAACAGAGAGAGGGGATTGGTAAATGAGAAATAGAAAAACCAAGCTGTGGATATACTTATTTTTACTTCCTGCAATTATTATTTTTCTGGTTTTCTTTTTAGTCCCGATAATAACTATTTTTATAACAAGTTTTACAAAGTGGGATGGGTTTAATTCTCCAATTTTTGTGGGATTTAAAAACTTCATCAATCTCTTTGGCAAGGCTGAGTTTTTGATATCGTTGAAGAACTTATTGTATTGGTCACTGATTGCTGCTTTCTTACATGTTGGTTATGGAGCAATTGTTGCCTTCATATTATACAGAAAGCCATTTGGTTGGCGTTTTACAAGAAGTGTATTCATGATACCCAATGTGATTGCAGTTGCTGCATGGGCAATGATTTATCGATTTTTCTTTAACAATGATTTTGGGTTCTTGAATAATCTAATCCGTATATTTAACCCAGAATTCAATATTCCATGGTTTTACAATTCACCATATGCTTTCTGGGCTGTTACACTCACATGGTTATTTTATTCAGTATTTGTTACTTTAGTTATACTAACAGATCTTATGGCGATACCGGATGAGATCCATGAAGCTGCGCGAATTGATGGAGCAAGTGCTTTGCGGATTACTTTCAAGATTGATTTACCTATGATAAAAAATGCTATCGGTACCGGTATAATACTATCAATAACATCTAGGATCGCAATGTTTGAGGCGATTGCACTGACAACTAGAGGTGGACCAGGAGATGACACAATGAACATACCATTGATATTAGTGTCCTCCATTACGGATATGAAATATGGAGTTGCCAACGCAGCTTCGGTGATCATGATTATTCTAGGAATACTGACACTAATAATTGTTGAACTAATTTTTAAGATGAGAAAAGTAGAGAAATTTTAAGTAGAGGTATTTGAAATATGCTGTTTATACAAGAGGAGAAAATATGAACCTTATAAAGAAGATACTGTCAAAAGTATTCATTTATACAGTAATGTTATTTACCGTTACGGTATCACTATTTCCGATAATTTGGGTTGTATCATCGTCATTTAAAACCAATGGACAAATATTGACTCAACCATTTGGATTGCCAACAGCTCTAGACTTTTCGCCATATGTAAAAGTTTTTACACAGTATAACTTCACAGTATATACACTTAACTCATTGTTCATAGCCGTTGTGGCAACTCTCTTTGCATTGATGATATATGCATTGGCTGCATATGTATTAGCAAAGTTTAATTTTAAAGGAAAGAGTCTGTTTTTCATACTATTTACTTTAACATTATTAGTTCCAGGACATACGAAAGCACAGCCAATATTTTCATTAATATTGAATTTGAATCTATATGATACAAGACTAGCATTGATTCTAGTTTATCTATCCAATGGTATGGCATTATCCATATTTATATTGAAGGCTGCATATCAGACAGTACCAAAAGAGATGAGTGAAGCTGCTTTGATAGATGGCGCCAGTTTTTGGCAGATTTTTTCGAGGATACACGTGCCTTTAGTAAAGTCTGGATTAGTGACTGCAGGTATACTGATGTTTTTAGGCAATTGGAATGAATACTTCTATGCGATGTTACTAACAAGTAGTAAAGCAACCCGTACACTTCCGCTAGCATTAGGGTTTTTTACAGAGACGTTCTCTTATAACTATACTGAAATGTTTGCAGCCCTTACTATAGTAATTATACCTAGTATCATTATATACACGCTTGCACAAGAACAGATTCAAAAAAGTGTTGCATCTTCCGGAGTAAAAGGATAATTGGAACAATTTTAATTTCATAACACAATAAAACAACTAGCTATAGAGATATAAGCAAAAACTATCTCTTTTTATAATGGTGCAAATATATTCTAAAAAAAACATTTGATTCGTAGTGGAGAAAGATAATGAGATATAATAACGGCAAAGAGGAAAACAAGAACTGGATAATCAGTGAAGATACATTTGATTCATATCATTTAGGTAAATGTGAGTCAATAATGTGTTTGGGTAATGGATATTTGGGTGTTCGTTCATCCACAGAAGAGAGCTATATCAATGCAATGAGAGGTACTTTCATAGCAGGAAGCTTCAATAAATGTGAAGCAAATGAAGTTACAGAATTACCGAATATACCAGATGTTATTGGCATGGAGCTATTACTTGATGGTACGCAATTTTCACTTGATAAAGGACAAGTAATAGATTACAGCAGAGATATTAATCTTAAAAACGGACAACTTACCAGAACATTCATTTGGGTATACAACAATTTGAAATATAAATTTACAATTCATCGGTTTGTATCGCTTGAAAACATTCATCTGGTTTGCCAAAAAATTGAAATGACTCCTTTGAGCCAAGATATGGAATTGGAACTGAAATCAGGCATTAATGGACAAGTAACAAACAATGGTGCAGCACACTTTGTTGAGGGAGATAAGAGAATATATGAGAATAGATTCATACAATATGTAACAAAAACAAATGAATCGGATATTGCCTTTTTTGTTAATACGACACACAATATTTCTATCGATTGCTGTTTGTGTGATTCTCAAGGATTGAGTGCAATGGATCGGCGAAAAGTCTTATTGGAGCATAATATTATTGTCCCAAAAGGCAGTAAGCTAGTAATTGAAAAAATATCAAATTTTCATACTACAAATGATTGTGATAATAAAATTCATGATTTGAAAGCGCTGAAAGAGTATACATACAGAAGGTTGGAGAAGCAAGCAAATGTTGGCTATGATGAGTTATTTAAACGTAGCAGTACAGTTTGGTTGGAAAAGGTGTGGAATAACTATAAGATTGAAATAAAAGGCTGTGACTATACTCAACTTGCAATTCGATTTGCAATATATCATATGATAATAATGACACCTGTACATGATAATCGGATGAATATTGCAGCAAAAGGATTAACAGGGGAAGGTTACAAGGGGCATTCCTTTTGGGATACTGACATATTTGTATTACCTTTCTATGTTTATTCTAATCCAAAGATTGCAAGAAAGCTTCTTGAAAATAGGTACCTGTCAATTGATGCGGCAAGAAATAAAGCAAAACAGGAAGGATATGAAGGTGCAATGTATCCTTGGGAATCAGCATCAATTAATGATGGTGAGGTAACACCATTGTGGGGGAATGCTGACGTTGTAACCGGACTACCAATTAAGATATGGACAGGGATATTAGAACAACATATATCAGCAGACATTACCTTCGCAATATGGCAATATTATATGATAACAGATGACCTGAATTATATGGAGAAATATGGTTATGAAATTATATTTGATACAGCAACTTTTTGGGCATCGAGAGTTGAATTGCAGGACAATAAATATGTTATTAAGAATGTAATTGGTCCGGATGAGTACAAAGAACATGTTGATAATAATGCATTTACGAACTACATGGCTCACTTTAATGTGAGTCTTGCCATATTTTATTATGAGCATTTATCAAAGAATAACAAAAGGTTATTTGATCGACTAAATAAAAAAATCGGAATTAGACGAAAATATAGTAGCTGGAAAGATTGTATAGACAAACTGGTACTACCACAACCTAATGAGGATGGCATTATTCCACAAGCTGACGGTTATCTGGACAAGAAAATTATCAAGCTAGAAAAGTATCGAAACCAGAGTCAGGTAGGTAATCTCTTTAAAGATTATAATTTGGAGCAGATTAACCAAATGCAGGTGTTAAAACAAGCCGATGTTTTGCTGTTGATCTTCTTGTTGGAGAGTAGTTTTAGTAAAGATGTTAAGATTGCGAATTGGAATTACTATGAACCTAAAACACTTCATGATTCATCACTTAGTCTTGCAACTCATTCTATTCTTGCAAACGATTTAGGAAACTCAGAACTTGCATATTCTTTGTTGAACAGAACCATTGACATTGATATGGGACAAAAAATGAAATCGAGTGATTGGGGAATACATGCAGCATCTCTTGGTGGGATCTGGCAATGTGTAGTTTTGGGATTTGGTGGTGTTAGGATGGTTGGAGGAATATTAAGGATAGAACCGGAATTACCAAAACAATGGGATGAGTTGAAGTTTACGATATATTACAAGAGGTGTAAGCTTTTAATTGTCGTAGATAAGAAGAAAATGAGAATTACCAGAAAAGGAGATTCCCTCAAAACAATTTGTTTTGTTCACAAAGATTTAAAGTATGAGCTGGGAGATAAAATCATAATAATGCTTTAATGTATTTGAAAAACCCACTTCTGAGTTTAGTGACTAATTGAGTATTGTTTGGTCATATATTGGTGCTATTCGAGCTCACCATGTAAAACTTACTTTGTTTTGTGTGTAAAAGGTGGAGTAGTGAAGCATAAAAATAGATAGCTATGGCGCAATGGTCAAGAAAATCGAACGTTTCTTTCTCATTGCATGCCGATAAGCTTTATTCTAAAGATAGAAATATCAAAGCACCTGCTTGTGTAGTGTAATACTAAAAACGGATAATAAAAAAGCCAATGATAGAATAAAATATCATAGGCTTTTTCAATATGGGAAGGAGAATAGATGAAGTACAAATAATATAGTGATGAACTTAAAAAACAAGTTATAGAAGAATACTTATCAGGAACGGGAGTGATGGAAATCGTACGCAAATATGACCTTGCAGACAAGAGTCATGTCAGGAGGTGAGGAGATAAATATGGTAGGAACAAAGAAGCTAATAGAGGTAATGAAGGGTAATCATCATCTTTTTCTTTAAAATTTAAAATAAAAACAGCTAGTATAGAAAATGTTGTCCTAAAAGTAGCTGTTATTAAACTTTGTGTCTGTGTTCTCAGACAATGTGTGGCGGAGAGAGCAGCCACTTTCACGATGCACTCAAAAGGAAACAAGTGTAAAAGGAATAGTTTAGCTAAAAATTATTACAGATTGGTGGAGCAAAGGTAATCAAAAAAACTGAGTTTACCATGTTATTAGTTTTGAGTAGAAAACCCTGAGAAAGTGGTATACTATACTGTTCATCCAACTATGTTCACAGTATGTTTACATAGTATTGACTTTCATATTACAATAATGTACAATTTTAAAATATAACAATTAGATAAATATATAAATATATAATAGTTGAGAGAAATATGAGGAAGCATATATTTATTATGATTGTAGCACTCATTATTCTTTCTATCACTACATATACATTAAAGACAAACGAAGATCTAAAAAAAACAGATTAATATTAGACTTAAATAGATTATTAATAGCATGACAGTCAATGAAGTATTGTTTGGAATAAAGTAATACATATGCTAAAGAGGGGATAGATTACAATGGTTTGTTCGAGTTCATCTATAATGAAACTTATTAATGATCAAAAAATATAGAATGAAATTCAATTCAATTTGTGATTTCAAAATTAAAGTATTAACATAGAATGTTATATTAGGATTCAATATAATTTATTTATTTCATCTAAGGAAAGGGAAAACATGGAACATGTAAAGATATTACTATTATCAAGGAATATTCATAAAAGCATGTTGTTAATTGAAATGATAAAAAGAAAAATTGATTTTTCAATGCTATTATATACTTGCTATTCCATTAGACATGTTTATCAAGTATTAGAAAGAACTCATGTAAATATTATTATAATTGATTATATTATTAATAAGGAAATAATGAAATATTTAGATAATCTGAATAAAAATCATATTATCAAGAAGAAAACCTATATTATAAATATAAATAATTTGATTGATTATGAAGAAAATATGCAACAATATATTGTTAATGATCATAATAGTATTAATAATTTAGAGCAAAAAATGAATAGTCTGACCTGCCCCACCTAATACTACA
>JAGLOK010000298.1 GCA_023139005.1 Clostridiales bacterium
TTGTCTCCCTATTAAGATATATATTGAAAATGAAGAAAATTGGTCATGCAGGCACATTGGACCCCGCAGCCTGTGGTGTGCTCCCTGTAATGATAGGCAAAGGAACAAAGCTGTTTGACTACTTAGACCAGGATGGCAAGGAGTATATCAGTGAGTTTGTCTTTGGCATAGAAACAGATACTTTGGATATGCAAGGACAAATTACAAATAAAAATAGTTTAAGTATTACTAAAGAGGACATTCAAGGAGTCATAAAAAACTTTGTTGGCAGTATAGATCAATTTCCTCCAAAAGTTTCTGCAATTCAAATAGATGGTAGAAAAGCCTATAACCTACAGAGACAAGGAATTGAATTTGAAGTACCTAAACGAAATATCAATATTAAAAGCATAGAACTTATCAGAAAAACAGGACCCAATCGTTTTTTATTAAAAGTTGCTTGTTCAAAAGGAACTTATATACGTAGCTTATGCAGAGATATTGCAAATACGTTGGGTACTTTTGGCTATATCAATTATCTCATTCGTATTAAAAATAGTTACTTTACTATAGATAGTGCACATAGCATTGAGTACCTCCGATCAATAGATGCAAAAAGTGTTATAATTCCAATAGATGAACCAATTGATTATATGGATAAAATAGATATTCATAAAAAATATTTTAATCAATTGATTAATGGCGTTAAAATAGATATCTCAGGGCAACATCAAGATATTTTCCGTGTTTACTGCAATCAACACTTTATAGGATTGGGAAAACAGGAATTAATAGATAACACATATAAATTGAGAATTATTAAAAGACTATATGAACAAGAGGAAAACTAATGGAATATCTTGCACTTGGTAATTTTGATGGAATACATCTAGGACATCAATCTTTAATAAAAGATATGGTTTCTTTAGCATTGAAAAATAATGCGACACCTAGTGTTTGCATATTCTCTCCACATCCAATGAAAGTTCTATTTCCTGAAGACTCGCCTAAAATGTTAACCACACTTGAATATAAAAAGAATGCATTATATGCAATGGGTATAGTAAATATTCATATTTTACCGTTTAGTGAGGATATTCATAATATGCATGGAATAGACTTTTTAGACATGCTAAAGGTACAATACGACGTTGGACTATTTGCAATTGGCTATAATTATGCATTTGGTAAAAATGGTAAATGGAAAGCAAAAGATATAAAAAAGTATTGTAAAAATAACAATATCAAATCATACATCTTAGAAAAATACATGATTGAGGGATTAGAAGTCTCTTCAACCATAATTCGTGAAAACATAAAATCCGGACAATTGGACATCGCAAATAAATTATTAGGTAGACCACAAATCATTGAGGGCGTTGTCATCGAAGGAAGTAAACTTGGTAGAGATATTAATTTTCCTACTGCAAACATAGCTTTTGATGAAGAACTGTGCTATCCACCATTTGGAGTATACTTCACAATTACAAAGGTAGATGGTACATGGCACTATAGCGTCACAAACATTGGAAACAAACCAACAATTGCAGATAGTATTGTAAATATTGAAACACATATTCTAAACTATGACGCAAACATTTATGGCAAAAAAATATACGTAGGTTTCATGAAAAAACTTAGAAATCAAATACGATTTGATGATATAGAAAGCCTGCAATCTCAGATTCTACAAGATAGTGAAATGGCTAAAGAAATGAGTAAAAATGTGGATTTAAATTTATTTTGATTGCAATACGATTTTTAATACTCTATAATTTAAGTATAAATAAAAGAGGTGATTATATTGTCAGATTTTAAAGATACAATGAGGTTTAAAAGACAAAAGGAACATCCTGATACAGTTGCTGAGATTCTCTCTACTGTATATGATGCACTCAAGGAAAAAGGATATGATCCAATCAATCAATTGGTTGGTTATATTATTTCCGGAGATCCAACATATATAACAAGTTATAAGAACGCAAGATATTTAATTCGCAGATTAGAGCGCGATGAAATATTAGAAGAGATTATAGGTTATTATTTGACAAAGCTTGATGGTAAATAATATAACTCTTAGATTCCTTGGGGATACTACTCAATTGTTCAAACATATTAGCCTTTGAAGGAGGCAAACAAACTGTTAATGGCATTTATGTATACTAAATGGATATTATTCAAGCAGATTTAAAGAATTTTTTATTAAGGTGATATAATGCGGTTAATGTGTCTTGATATAGGCAGAAAAAGAATAGGTGTTGCGGTCTCTGATTTATTAATGATTACAGCACAAGCTGTAGAAACATTCTACAGAAAATCTTTTGACAATGATTTAGAAAAATACAACTCTTTAATTCGTGAGTATGAAGTTGAAAAGATTATTGTAGGCTTACCAAAGAACATGAATGGTACGATAGGAGATATGGCGAAAGAAGTTATAGACTATACTGAAAAAATTAAAAAATCAATCGATCTTCCTATAGAATTCTATGATGAGCGTTTATCAACAAAGATTGCAACCAGTGCACTGATTGAAGGTAATGTTAGTAGAAAGAAAAGAAAAAAGTATGTAGACATGATCGCTGCAAGTGTTATTTTACAAAGTTATATGGAGAATAGGAAAAATGAAAGATAATTTAATTGAATTAGTAATAGAAAATAAAACAGAATTATTTGAATTGCTACTTCGTTTTCGCTTTAAAGGATGCGACTATATTGCACTATGTCCTGAAGATTCAGACGACGATAGTGCTGCCATTTTTGAAGTCAAAAAGGCTGATAATGGTGAAGAAATATTTTCAACCATTTCAAATGATAATTTAGCAAAAGAAGTGTTTGTTCATTTTATCTCTATATGGGAGATGACTGAAGAAGACACAGAAGAATAAACATCATGCAATTCATTCTCTTAAAAAGAAGGAGCACCACATGCGTAAATCGACTCAATATATACTTAACAACATAAAACATACTCCCCAAATTGCCATTGTACTGGGTTCTGGTTTCAGTGATTTATACAAATCTCTTGAGAATATAATAGAAATCAAGTATTCAGATATCCCAGACTTCCTGCAAACTACAATACCCGGACACAAAGGCTCCATGTTCTTTGGACAGCTAATGGGAAAAGAATGTGTAATGCTTGGCGGAAGATTTCATTATTACGAAGGACATGATCCTCGTGATATTACAGAATATATCAATATACTATATGAACTAGGAGTGCAAAGACTACTGCTAACGAATGCAGCCGGTGGTATTAGTAGTGACCTTAGACCCGGTGACTTAATGGTGATTGATGATCATATCAATTTTGCAGGAGTGAATCCTTTGATAGGAGCCAATGATGATACTATAGGACCTCGTTTTTTAGATATGTCTGATGCGTATAACAAAGAATTTAGAAACTTGATCCACGAAGCTGCAGATAGTATTGGCATGCTTTTAAAATCAGGAGTATATATTATGTATTCTGGACCAAACTTTGAAACGCCTGCTGAAATTAAAATGTTTGGGCTAATGGGTGCGGATGCTGTTGGGATGTCTACAGTACCTGAAACCATTGCAGCGCATCATTGCGGAATAAAAGTTGGTGCAATTTCCTGTATTACAAATTTTGCTGCAGGAATTGGTGAAGGAAAATTATCACATGAGGATGTTTTAGATGTAGGGAAGATGACAAAAGAAAAATTTAAAACGTTGATTATAAAGATAGTAGAATTGATTTGAAGCTGATGAAATCGTATTCATATTGGCTTTACTATTAAATCAGCATTGATTATAATAATACGAAGTAGTTACACTACTTCGTATTAATTTGTAAGGAAATAAATATGTTAAATAATATACTGATTGCACCACTTCAAATACTCTACAATCTACCTGCGATAATCGTAGCTTTTACAATACACGAGTTTATGCATGCTTATGTTGCATATAAGGCAGGAGATGATACCCCAAAAATTCAAGGACGTCTAACATTAAATCCATTGAAACATATAGATCCTATAGGATTTATTATGGTTATACTCATCGGATTTGGATGGGCAAAACCTGTTCAAGTAAATATCAATAATTTCAAAAATGGTAGACGCGACTATATCTATGTCACTTTAGCAGGTGTGTTTGGAAACTTCATCTTAGCTTTCATTGCTACTACTATTTTTTATTTTTCCGGAAATCTATTGATTAATAGTGAAGCTGCATATAGCATTGTCCGCGCTTTTATATATATCAATCTGATGCTACTGACGTTTAATCTTCTACCATTACCTCCTCTTGATGGTTTCAATTTATTGACTACACTTGTAAGATTTAAGAACATGAAAGTCATCTATACTCTGAAGAGATATGGTTTTATGATTATAATACTATTATCCATAGTTGGAGTGTTAGGTGGTTATATATCAGGTTTCAGTAATCTCATACTTAAGGGCTTCATTACTTTCTTATCATTTATACAAGGATTAGTGGGGTAGCAAAAATGTCTCAGCATGTTGTATTGCCTATATTTGAAGGTCCATTGGATTTATTGTTGTTTCTAATCACTAGAGCACAAATTGATATTAATGATATATTCATTTCAAATATTACTGAACAATACTTAGAGTATACTGCACAAATATCAATGGATAATATGGAAAACAAGAGCCTATTCCTGATCATGGCAGCAAGATTGCTGGAGATAAAATCTCAAAAATTACTTCCAAAACCAATCTATGAAGATGAGGATGAAGAAGGCGCTGAAAGCAAATTGATACGCCAACTACAAGAATATAAGCTCTATAAAAT
>JAGLOK010000299.1 GCA_023139005.1 Clostridiales bacterium
CTTTAGATAATATTACAATAAAAAATAACGAAGTGAAATGGAATAGAAACTGTGTACACTGTTGGGGCTGTCTTAATAGATGTCCAAATGGAGCTATTCAAAATATCGCTACAGAGGGGAAACCTAGATATGTAAATCCAGTAGTTAGGGAAAAAAGAATCTAGTATTTCTTATAAATGTTTTGCTTAGATCAGAAACACTGTAGAACTTGAGTATCAATACAATGAACCACTAATTGTAGGCAAGGATGGATATGCGCTCCACCAGTCCATCGTTGCTGATGATTACAGGTGATATCATGCCGCCGACAGCCAGTATAAGTAGAGAGATTATCGAATATGCATATCATTGTATATTGTACTAACTACTCTTATTTTGATGCCATTATACCATTCAGGAATGCCAACTGGTCATCTGATGCTTTTTCAAATAAATCTCCAAAGTATATATCAAAGTGCCCACTGTCATATTTTTTAACTACTGCTCTATCGCTAAGGTTTTCGATCATTTTGACGTGCGTTTTTGGTGATACTAGCATATCATTTTTGCAAACAAGTACCATTACTTTGCACTTGCCCTCAAGCGCTCTTTGAGTAGGATCTGGTGCATGTGGAAGTAACGCTACTCTTCCGCAAAGCTCATTTTTGAATGTAGTCGAATTTACTGCCAGTCTTTGTATTCCCTCATATAACCCCATGCCAGCCATCATTGCAATTGTTCCCTCTTTACCGTATGCGGGAAATACATGTGGAGATAATCCAAATCGAGATCTTCCCTTATCTCTTTGTCCATGAATGAACAATTTTAAGTAATATCCCATACCCAGCCTGTCAAAGTACAGTTGATTATCCTCTTTATGGTCATACGCACCACACTGAGCTATTACACCGACTATTTTCTCATCTTCACTTGCAAGGCTTACACCATAGCCTGCACCTGCAGATGTTCCCCATAGGAAGATCTTATCTTCATCCACATTTTTTCTGGATCTTGCATATGCTACAGCACCTTTGAGATCATCATATTGATATACACCACCGAATAACTGGCGAGGCTTTCCGCCACTCTCTCCAAAAAAACGATAATCGTAAAGCAGGACTGCATATCCTTCATTTGTATATTTGAGTGCATATTTCTCAAGCTCCATGTCCTTTGTTCCACACAAGCCATGACTGAAGACAATGCATGCTCTGTTTGCTTTTTTAATAGGCGTAAAGTACCATCCAGACACCATGATATCATCAACATAATATTTAATATTTTCTCTGTTGTCTGGTGCTTTACTCTTTGTTGTGCTCAACTTCATTGGTTGTGGCGATACCTTCATTATAGGGAAGAGTATTACTACTATTAAGTATAATATTATCAATCCCAATAGCGCGCCTATAATCTGTAATGCGATCATTTCATATCTCCTTCGTGTCGGTTTTCGTCTGTCAGCATGCCAAAAAATAGCAGTGTTCTCATTTCATCTTGATATGTTGCGTAGCTATCATATATTTCTTTCCAATTCTCATTGGTTGTGATCTCGCGCAGCTTTTCTGTAACCAGTGCAATTAGTTCTGGAGAGATTTCTTTTCTGATTTCTCCGTTTTTTTGTGCTGTTTTGATATTTTGAATATACCTTGCCATAAATTCTTTCTTGAATTCATTCATCTCAATGACTTGATCCAAAAATTCTCCATGGATACTGTTTAGAAACTCTATGCGCCATTTTGACATCAGTTTAATTTTTTGTGCAAATTTTAAATCAAGCTTGTTGATTTCATCAAATTTAGCAAATCCAATCTCCATCAAATCATCCCGAATGGTCATGAGTAGTTCTTTTTTGTTCTTAAAGTACTTGTAAAATGTGACCTTGCTGACATTGGCCGTCTGGCAGATATCCTCAACGGATATTCTTTTAATACCATGCTTTAAAAACAGTTCTTTGCCTGTCTCGAGTAATTGTCGTCGCTTTAATGATTGTATTTCTTTCATTATCTTCACCTTACTACTTTTCTGATATATACGCTATTCGTACTTATTGTATATTTTCGTTAACCTTATGTCAAGTCTTTTTTTAATTATTGAATATGAATAGATAGAAAGGCATGATATTCATTCTCATTGTTTCACATGTAACTGGAAAGCACCTGTTTTATAATATAGGAATACTGAAAAGTAAAAGAGATAATTCAAATCAAAAAAGTCCCTGTTTGAATGGTTTCTCCGTGGATTGATAAAGCATTGAAATCATATCATTGTTGGGTTTGGAATTGATCTTTATTATATTGAAAATTGAAGATAATGAGTGATTTTCTGATTTATATGAATGGGGACTAACATCAAAACTCTACTTTTTCTTCTTATCCATATCAAACTTCTAATTTGATAATGATATTATTTTTCACTGAAATAGATATATTTACAATATTTTATTATATGATACAATATAAACAATATTCCTAGGAGTGCTAAATGAGATCAATTAGAAAAATAAATAGTCAATATTTATCTTCATTTTATATTTTATCGGTAATTAGTACATTATTCATCTTTAGTTATTTATATGTCATGTTAAACGGTGTTGTTCTAAAGTTCACTATTATGCTGTTTTTAGCTCCTGTGTATCTGTATAATATCAAATTATATAGATATATTATTCCTAAAATCCAACAATTCAAGAATGTTCTTTCCGCGATTTTTAATATTCTGATTATATTTATCCTTGCTCTACTTATGTTAAAAAGCATCAACCATACCATTATTATCTCAAGCGATAGTATCTTAAAAATTCCTGCTTCTATTGGACTTATCCTTCTAGGGTTTCAAATGGTTTGTCTTCTTGTTTTTGCTCTAGAAAAACATAATATTAAAGATAGACAAACAAAACAATATAAGTTTGGATTCTTACTATATATGATTCCATCGATAATCATATTTGTTTTCTTGTTTCTTGTTTATTTCCCTGGACAAGTTTCTGCAGATACTGTATATGTATGGACTAAAGTTGGCATCAATGAGTTTGATGACTTTCATCCACTTTTATACACCTTTTTATTCAAAGGCTTACGACTTATATGGGACAATATCGCAGTTATTGGATTGTTCCAAATCATTTTATGTGCTTTCACATATGGTTTTATTGCAAATGAACTTGATAAACTAGATTTTCCTAAATGGTTATGTTGGGGAATCGCAATTTTGCTACCTATATTACCGATTAATGCGCTCTACAGCATTACACTATGGAAAGATGTTCCCTATACAATGGGATTGTTGATACTATCGATGCTTTTATTCAAAAGCATATCAACTGATTATTACCAAGGAAAAAAGTCGTTTATCGCAATTATGTTTGTTGCCTACTTTACATTAAATATGCGACATAATGCATTGTTAAGTGTATTTATACCCCTGTTTCTTTTCGGAATTTATTGGATAATAAAAAAAGATAAAAAGTTGATTGTTAAAACATTAATATTAGGAATTTCTTTGCTTGTACTATTCTTTGGGGTTAAATCAGTAACCTCACAATTGTTGGGAGACGATCTCAAGGAAGGCACTCTTTTGTCTACTCGTTTTCCAGTTACAATACAAACCCAGCAAATAATATATACACAACATGTTCATGCAGAAGACTTTACAAGCGCTGAAACAGAAATGTTTAACAACATATTTAATATAGATCAACTTAACGAACACAAAGATAGCGCTAGTGATAATATATGGATGTATTATCATAAACCATATTTAACTGTTAATAAGAAGTTTTTAAGTAATAATACAAAAGCCTTTAGAAAATACTACTTTCAATTATTCAAAAAATATCCGTCAGATATGATAAAAGGATATGAAAAATTAACAGCTATCATGTGGGCATCAACAGATTTGGGTCCTACTGCATATAGGGGAAAAAGTGAAGTTATCATTGAAGGATATGAACCCGTAATCCCACAGCCCATTCTACCTGGGTTAAGTGAAAAGTTAGACAGTACTATATTTTATCATCGGTATAGTAATATGATTTCAGATATTATATGGAGACCTGCTTTTGCATTTTATTTAATGCTGATTTTTATGTATGTAGCATATAAGAAACATGGAGTTGCAGTTGTTTATCTTGCACTACCTGCAATTATAAATCAACTATCATACTTCATTGTCATCGCTGCACAAGATGTTAGATACTCATATATCAATATTACTATTTGCATTATTATGTTTATACTGTCTATAACACCAAAAAAAAGTAGCACTATAAGTAAAAATATAACGCAGACAGAAGGGAAACTCTAGCTATGATAAAGCGAGAATCGAAATTTGAATTATTAAGAATTATCGCAATTATTATGGTTTTAGCAATTCATACGGTAGCGGGCATGATTCAAGTTGCTTTTCCTGAAAAATTAACATGGAAATACTGCGCAATAATCTATTCCATAAGTCATACTGCAGTTCCGATTTTTATAATGCTAACAGGATTCTTTTCATATAAATCAACTACTAGAGTAATACTGAAAACCAAACGTTTGGTAGTGCCATATATCGCTTACTTCGTATTATTTCTAGCATATACTATGATTTTCCCTCCAAAGGGGATTCTTTTACGTGATGTGTTTATTTCTCAAGTCTTTTCATTTGGAACGACAAATTCATCTTTCTATTTTGGACAGATGTACTATTTATACATTTTACTTGCTGTAATTATTCTTTCTCCATATATTAATACTCTTATTGAAAATATCAATAAAAAATCTCACAGAAATTTGATAATTGCTTTGGTCGTATTATTATTTGCAATTCCCACTATTAATGCCATTTTTGATGTTGAGGTTTTGTTTGTATTCGCATCGTCAGAATTGAAACTGTTGTTGCCTATATTCATTACATACTATATAATCGGTGCATATTTTTCAAAATATGATGTCGTAATCAAGAAAAGAGTTTCCTTGCTTATTTTTCTAGTTGGTTCAATTCTAGTATATGCTCTCTCATACTTCTGGTCTGTATATCATCCGCTTGCAGAATTTATGATTAGACTCGGTATAATGGAACCGTATGTGCTAGCAAAGTTAAATGAGGGTGGCGGCTTTTCAAAACAATTTATGAATTATGATTCGCTTCTTATTCTTTTTTCCTCTTGTGGTTTATTATTGTTTTTCAAGGCTCTCAAAGT
>JAGLOK010000003.1 GCA_023139005.1 Clostridiales bacterium
GATTTTACTCATATTGATCGATCGAAAATGCTTGCAATCTATGAAAATTTCTTAGAAAGTATGCAAAAAAGTGTTAGGATTAACATCAAAGGACAAACTTCACTTTTCGGAGGAGAAAGTATAGCTTTAGCTCCAAGGCCCCATTATCCCGATACAGCGAATCTTCCGCAAAGCATATTATTAGCTATGGAAAAAGAAGTTGCAGGTATATATATTTCTGGTCATCCATTGTCGGAGTATAGTGACATGTTAGAACTATTTAAAGTAAATTCAACAATGTTTGAAGATAATAATGATGAAGATCTAATTGAAGAAAATCAGATTATTAATCAAAACACACTAAGTGATGGTAAAATAGTTGAAGTTGCTGGGATAATAGCTCTAAAGCAATCAAAGGCAACAAGGAATAATGATATGATGTGTTTCTTAACTTTGGAAGATTTATTTGGCACAATAGAAATCATAGTATTTCCACGACAGATGAAAAGTTATACTGCTATTTTGCAAACCGATAGTATTATAGGAATTAGAGGTAGAGTATCACTTAGAGAAGGGGAAGCTGCAAAGATAGTTGCAGAAAAGATTTGGATACTTAGTAAAGAGAACTCCTCTACAAAAACTGTTGAAAAGATAGGTGAAGAAAAAGAAACAGATATAATCAAGAAATTATATATTAAGATCAACAAAGAATATGATAGTATAAAGATTGATGATGTAAAACAAATACTATACAAGTATTCAGGTAATTGTGCAGTTTATGTTTATGATGAAAAGAATGAAAAAAAGTATTTGATGAACGAAAAGTTATGGGTAAATGTAGAAAGTAATATACTCAATGATTTGGAGGATTTATTGGACTGCAATTCAATTGTTGTAGTATGATAATAATAACAATCTAAACAAAGCAAGGTGATAAAATGAAGCAGAAAGATGAACATGTACTATCAATAATGGCAGACAACAAATTTGGTGTTTTAACAAGAATTATCAATGGTGTCAGAAGAGAAGGGTGCAACATCAAATCATTGACCGCAGCTAGAACACAAAATAAAGATTATTCGAAAATAACAATTAATATAGAATGCTATGAATACTTACTTAATGATATTATCGATCGTATGGTTGGATTGAATTGTGTTAAGAGTCTATCAAAATATGAAGCAGTTCAATTTGTTGAAAGAGAATATGCAATATTTTCTGTAAAAAATGAATGCCTTATTTCAGAAAATATAATTAAGAAATATCATGCTACAAAAATTAGAGATAACATATATGAACTTACTGGTAATAGGGAAACAATTTCTGATTGTATAGATGCACTTGCAAAAAGTGTATCTGTGGATATTGCTAGAACAGGAAGTATTATTCTACAAATACCGGATGAGGAGGAAATCATTAATGGATGCAAATAGTGTTTACAAAATCTTAGTATTGAATCCGGGTTCTACTTCAACAAAACTGGGTTTATATGAAAACGATAAAATGATAAATGAAAAAGTGATTCGACATAATAGAAAAGAATTATTAGAGTACGAAACACTTCTAGAGCAAAAGCCATTACGTGAAAAATGTGTATATGATTTTTTAAAGGAAATTGATGTCAGTTTCGACGAACTAGATACTGTAGTCAGTAGGGGAGGACTTATTCGTCCTATAGAAAGTGGTACATATACAATTAATTCATTGATGTACAATGATCTAAAGGGTTCTGTTGCAACACTACATGCATCTGCATTAGGTGGTGTAATTGCTTATGAAATTGCTAAAAAAGAGAATATACCTTGCTATGTAGTAGATCCTGTTGTTGTTGATGAACTTGATACAAGAGCACGACTAACAGGAATGCCCGGAATCGAAAGAAAAAGTGCTTTTCACGCACTTAATCAAAAGGCTGTTGCAAGAAAGTATTCGAATGATATCGGGACAATATATGAAAATGGAAGATATATAGTAGCTCATATGGGTGGTGGCATATCTATTGGTGCACATCGATACGGAAGAGTAGTGGATGTCAATGATGCCTTGTGTGGAGAAGGACCATTTTCACCTGAAAGAACTGGAACATTACCACTTATGGGACTAATAAGAATGTGCTATTCAGGAAACTATTCTGAAAAGGAAGTCATAGAATTAGTGACTAAAAACGGTGGAATGATTGCATACCTTGGAACCAATAATCTAAAAGAATGTGAACGCATGATTATGGAAGGTGATGAATTTGCAGCACTTGTCTTGGAGACAATGGCATATCAAGTATCCAAAGATATTGGTGCAATGATTGCTGTCCTTGAGGGACGTGTAGACGCTATCTTATTGACTGGTGGATTAGCATACTCAAATCGCTTTACAAGTGAAATAAAGCATAGACTGGACATGATAGCTCCAGTTGTGACATACCCCGGCGAGATGGAAATGGAAGCTCTGGCGGAAGGAGCGTATCGTGTACTCAGTGGAACAGAGCTAGTTAAGGATTACGAGTAATCAAACTCGGATTCCTTTGAACGTTCATATTAAATACAATACTAGTAAATATTCCTGATGCAAGATTTGCAGTAGTTAATACTATGATTCCTATACCAGCACCGTACATCCAAGGTATATTTGGAATAATTAGAAAAAGAATTAATGGCAACACCGAAGATAGTGCACGTTCAAAAACGAGTATGCCAGTTTTCCTTATTTTTATTAATTTTCCTCTTTTATATGACATGAAGATACTCGCTGCGGGGTAAAATAATGCAAACTTCAATGTAAGCTTTGCAACATCCAGATGCTCTATAGATAATTTCATAATGCTTATGAATATATAATCTCCTAGCTTCGTAAATGCAACTATAAACATAATCATTGTAATAACTGCTCCTAGGATATAACAAAGTCTTCTTATGATATGTCTATTTGTTGGGTGGAATGAATCATGGTTTACGACAAGTTGTGGTAATTGAAAATTAAAAGAACTAATAATATGAAGTATGTTTAATGATATTGAATAGATTGATAAAATTACAGCTGCATTTTGACCTAAAGCAAGCGCAGATTGAGAAAAACTCGGTATCAACTGTGCAATAGAAAAAGATAGCATTAGTGGTAATGCAAACTTTAATATTTTCTTGTATGACACTATAGCATCATACTTATAAGTATTTTGTTCCTTCAATGATTGAACAATATGCAGGATAACTTTACCTTTCGTTATTCTAAATACTCCTAACGCATAAACCAGTGATTCTACGAATATCATACAAAATAAGATGAATCCTGGTAAATGTTGTGGCTTGATAACAAGTAGCATTTCCGGTATGAAAAAGGAAAATAGAATTACAACGATAACACGTAAAAGTGAACCAATTGCTGCAAAGCGTATATTTCTCAATTTAATTGATGTTGCTAAAAAGAAATTCCTTAGAAGGAACAATATTGGTAAAAACATAATTGTTCGAAAAGATACTAATGCATTATCAAGTAGTTCGCCTTGTAAGTTGTACAGTTTACTAAATGTTAATTCACCTAATGGTGTATAAGAAAGTATCATAAACCAAAGTAACATAACTATTGCACAAATAATTGCAAACTTTTGTACTTTTAAATAAGTATTCTTATTTTCTGTAAATGATGTGACAACTAATGTTATTGCAGAAACTGGTGACATGAAGAGCATTGAAAGTGTTCTTGCAACCGAAAATGAAGATATATAAAATTCTGAATTCGGTATGAATCCTAAGCAACGGTTTAAAAGCATATTGGATGTTGCTATCATTAATGTTGCTAAACCAAGTGGAACAAAAAATTTTACAAGTTTTGAATAAGAAACTTGATCATTACTTAAGGTGTTCTTAATATTATCTATGTTGTTCTTTTTGTTCAAAATTCATCTCCAAAGTAACAACTATCATATAATCGTTTTGAAGAATTATCAACTTAAATATTTATATCGATAATATTTTTGTTTTTTATATAGTCTAATATGATCTGATCATGTGATACAAGTATAATTGTTTGATCCATTTGATTAAGACCACTCAATATTAAATCCATAACAATATGCTTAAGTTCTATATTAAGTCCATTAAATGGCTCATCTAGTAAAAGCAATTGTGCAGGATGTGCAAGACTTCTTGCTATTGCAACACGTCTTGCCATGCCACCACTGAGTTTCCTAGGATACGTCTTATATTCATTAGATAGTCCAAGTGCATCCAAATATTTTTTTGCGAGTTTCAATTTATGTTCTTTATCTAGGCTTTCAGGAAGCGTAAACATAACATTATCAAGTGTATTGAAATAGGGAAGTAGTCGATCTTCTTGAAATAGATATGAGATGTGCTTCGGGATACCTGTAATTGTACCTGTATATTCTGTATCAATTCCACTGATTAAATTTAGAAGTGTAGTTTTGC
Source organism: Clostridiales bacterium (assembly GCA_023139005.1). Classification (GTDB taxonomy): domain Bacteria; phylum Bacillota; class Clostridia; order Christensenellales; family UMGS416; genus JAGLOK01. The sequence goes on from JAGLOK010000003.1 coordinate 4,398, forward strand.
CGCATCCTGATGGACCATTAATGATATTGACTTTATCTTTTTCTATAATCATACTTACATTACTTAAAACGTCTTTATCTGCAAAACACTTATATATATTCTCAAGTCGTATCATGAATTATCTCCATTAATATGCCATTTAGAATTTTGATATAGATTATTCGCAATTTTTTCTATAATGATGGATAGTATGACAATAATTAGAGTCCATGCGAATAAACTCTGAGTATCCAGATATAGCTTCGTTGTGTACAGGTTATATCCAATCGAGTGCAATGGTGCGCTCAATACTTCTGCAGTAACTACTGATTTCCAACTGAAACCAATAGATATTAAAACAGCTGATAACAAATATGGCATGATTGCAGGTAGTTTGATATGAGTAAATATTTTAACTTTAGAAACCTTGTAGAGATGGGCCAGTTCAATCAGTTTCTTATCAATAGATAATATGCCTTTTTGAGTGTTGGTATAGATTACAGGAAAGCATAATAAGATGCACACTAACACAGGAACATAGCTTGATTTAAGGTAAAGTAATGCAAGAATTATAAATGACATTACAGGAATTGACTTGATCGTAGAAACTACCGGTTCAAAAAATATTTGTAATGCATGCGTTTTTGTACTTAATAAGCCAAAGGCTATTCCCAGTATAATTGCTGTGAGTAACCCTGTTAATACTCTGAGTAGTGTTGCTCCAACCGAAATATAGAATGTTGTTGTTTTACCGAGTTCAATTAATGAAACAATTGTCTGAATAGGGGAGGGTAGGAAAAGTGGCTGGTTCACTATTAAGCTAATGATTTGCCAAATTCCTATCCATATGACAATAGCAAAAACTTTTTTCTTATTTGTTGTAGTAAAATTCTTCATCAGGTAGTGCGCCTCCAACAGATGCAGGATTGTAACCAAACAATACTTCTAGGTATTGATCTAGCGTTGATTTTAATTCATCTCCAACAGTGTATGAAATGCCACTGCGTGGAATTGCAGACTTTGCAATACCTGGGCTTCCGACAATCTTGTGTTTTGCAATGAGCTCTGCAGCTTCATCAATGTTGCTATTAACAAATTCAATTGATTTTTCGTAATCTTTCAAAAAGCTTTCTACGGTTTTTGGATATTTTTCAAGAAAATCTTTTTGAACGATTGTAACACCCATAGGCATATCTGTGTTCTCACCATATAACTCATGCCATAAATCATTAAAATCTACTTGTACATTGAGCGATTCATTTTTAGATGTTACTACAGATACAAATGGTTCTGGTAGAATTGCGATATCTATTTCGCCTGCGGCTATTAGGTTTGCAAGTGTTGCATGCTCTGCATGATAGATTATCGTTACATCTTCATTGGGAATGAGTCCGTTTTTCTCTAAAACATTGTTGAGAATATACTCAGGTGATGCACCTTGACCAGAAGCATTTATCGTCTTTCCCTTTAGATCATTGATGTCATTTATTGTATCACCATTTTCAACGATATACAAAACTCCTGTAGTATTAATAGACAGCACTGCTATTTGACCATTCGTCTTTGCATATAGTACCGATGCAAGATTTGAGGGAACTGCACAGATATCAACTTCACCATTAATAATCTTTGGTATTATTTGATCAGGCGAAGTATAGATGCTTACTTTATACTTATTTGTTGCATCCTCTAGTATATGAACCATACCCATACCAGTGGGACCTGCAAGTGTTCCGATACTTATTTCAGGTGCGTCTTCTTTTGGCGAACAGCTAACAAATGTTAACATTAAAATAATTGTGACAAATATAATGATGGACTTTTTCATTGAGATTACCTCCATAAACTTTGTGATATATTTAACAATACTATATTATTTGAATATATGCAACTAAAATAGTAAGATATAAAATACAATTTGATATTAATACAATTATATCGAACTATTCACAATAGATGAGTAGAACAATTGTTTGCATTACTGATTATATGTGCTATAATAACGACAGGAGTATGCATTTTGGAACAGTTTAAATTAAAATCAGAATATCAGCCAGCGGGAGATCAACCAAAAGCAATAAAAGAGTTGGTTGAAGGGCTCAATGACGGCTTAAAAAATCAAGTATTACTTGGTGTAACGGGATCCGGTAAAACATTTACAATGGCAAATATCATAGAGCAGGTGCAAAGACCCGCTTTGGTTATTGCACACAATAAAACGTTAGCTGCACAGCTTTGCAATGAATTTAGGGAGTTTTTTCCAGACAATGCTGTAGAATACTTTGTTAGCTACTATGACTATTACCAACCTGAAGCATATATTCCATCTACAGATACATATATCGAAAAAGACTCATCAATCAATGATGAAATAGATAAACTACGCCATAGCGCAACATCATCGCTAAAAGAACGCAGAGATGTCATTGTTGTTGCCAGTGTATCGTGCATATATTCTTTAGGTGATCCAAAGGAGTATTTGGAACTATCTCTTTCTTTAAGACCCGGAATGAAAAAAAGCAGAGATGAGATCATCAATAGATTAGTTGAAATACGATATGAGAGAAATGATATTGAATTTGCAAGAGGTAACTTTAGAGTTCGTGGCGATGTACTTGAAGTTTTTCAATCGTATTCTACAGAAAATGCAGTACGTATAGAATTCTTTGGAGATGAAATAGAAAGAATCAGTGATATTCATGCACTAACAGGACACGTACTCAGTACAAGAAAACATGTTGCAATATTCCCAGCTTCCCACTATGCGACCTCTATTGTTAAAATGGAGAATGCAATTGAACAAATACGACACGACATGTTCAAGCAAGTACGTGCATTTGAAGATAGCAACCAGTTAATTGAGGCTCAAAGATTATCCCAAAGAACATATTATGATTTAGAAATGATGCAGGAAATCGGATATTGCAGTGGCATTGAAAACTATTCACGATATTTTGATGGTAGAAAGATTGGAGAGCCATCATTCACATTATTAGACTATTTTCCTGATGACTTTCTTGTATTTATTGATGAATCTCATAAGACTGTTCCTCAAATAGGAGCAATGCATGCAGGGGATAAGTCACGCAAGAATTCTCTTGTCAATTTTGGCTTTAGATTGTCTTCTGCATATGATAATCGCCCATTGATGTTTGATGAATTCAAAGAAAGAATTGGACAAACACTATATCTTAGTGCAACTCCTGCAAAATATGAATTGGAACTTGCAGGACAAGTAGTTGAACAGGTAATCAGACCGACAGGACTCATTGATCCTGAAGTAGAAATACGACCGGTAACAGGTCAGATTGATGATTTATTTGATGAAATAAGATTGAATACTAAAAATGGCTATAGAACATTGGTAACAACATTAACAAAAAAAATGGCTGAAAGCCTTACAGAGTACTTTAAGAACCTGGGTATAAGGATACAGTACTTACACTCAGATATAAAAACATTAGAGAGAATTGAAATTATCAAATCATTACGTTTAGGTGAATTTGATGTGTTGGTAGGAATTAATCTATTAAGAGAAGGTTTGGATTTACC
>JAGLOK010000030.1 GCA_023139005.1 Clostridiales bacterium
GACAGAACGGATATGGACAATGCGACATTGCGGACAAAAATACAGAAAAAATTATTAGTATATCTGCGGGAAATGGCTTTACATTATTACTAACTGAAAACAGTACTGTATTAGGTTTTGGAGAAAATGATAATGGACAAATTGATTTTGATAGTATAGATAATATAGAACAAATCAGCGCCGGAGCCTCTCATTCGTTGGCATTGGTACATGATGGACAAGTTATAGCAACAGGTAGTAATGAGTTTGGTCAGTGCGATGTATCTGATTGGTCAGATATTATACAAATCAGTGCGGGGCAAAATATCAGCGCTGCCTTAAAGACAGACGGAACAGTTGTAACAACTGCAGGTGCTGTTGATTGGAAGGATATCGTATATGTATCAGCAGGTGATGGATTAGTTGTAGGTCTTACGAAAAAAGGAGAAGCATTACTAGCCGGAGATGATAATAATCTTTACAATACGGTTTCAACTTGGGAAAACATAATAACTGTTGATGTGTACAAAAATCACATAGTTGGGTTGAAATCGGATTTCACATTGACAGATGCATCACTTGACGGTAAAAGCTATGTCGGTGAATATATAATTAAAATCGGAACAGTGCTCAATAGCGATGCATGCGTTTTTAATAATATGAAAACCTTATCAGTTTGTGAGAATTATGCACTGACATTATCGGATGATTTGCTTGAAATCGGCGGAACGATACCTGATATTGAATTTATCGATTTTAATAATCTGCTTCAGATAAAGACTGGTAAAAGCATGACAGTTGGGCTTAAACAAGATGGCACTGTTGTATGTGCAGGTGCGGGGTGCGGTCTCTTTGATGTGTTTAGTTGGAATGATATTATAATGACTGACTTATCTCAAGATCATATAGTAGGGTTGAAAAGCGATGGAACGCTTGTGGCTGATGGGGATAATTCATACGGACAGTGCGATGTTGAGAATCTATCTGATGTAACGTTTATATCAATTGCGGATACCCATACACTTTGTGTTCATAAAGACGGCACTGTTACAGCATTAGGAGATAATAGCTTTCAGCAATGCGTTGTACAGGGATTTTCAGAAATAAAACAGATTGATACAGGACTGTACCACACTGCTGCGGTTAAATATGACGGAACTGTTGTGGCTGTTGGCAAAAATGATTTAGGTCAATGCGAGATATCGGAATGGACAGATATAGCATTAGTCGCAGTGGGGGACAGCTTTACTATAGGACTAAAGACAGACGGACACGTCGTTACTGTCGGGGATATTGACTTAACGGTGTACGGTATAGCAAACAATATTATTGCGGTCGATGCTTTGCATAATTCATTTGCACTATTAAGAACTGACGGAAGACTCATTACCTCATTCGACTGACAGGGAGAGTATTAATGGAACATGCTTACATAGCAAGTCATATAAACGATGAATCAATCGCTGAAACAATAAAAAAATATCTGGAAGATGACGATATAACTTGCCACTTCTCATATAATGATAAATCAGATGATATAACAGCCTCTGCCATGAGATGCAAGGTTGCAATTATTATTATTACAAAAAACTCCACAACAGACAGCACATTTGAAGACATTATAGACAAAATAACAGGAAAAGGAATATACTTGTTGAGGTATCAGCAGGAAAATCTCAAAATCAATGATGATCTTTTGTATTTTATAAAAAGGATAAAATATATTAGTGCGGATAACAATTCAAATAAAAATCTCAAAAAACTTGCAGATATCACTAAAAGCAAACTAGAAAAGATACCCGATGCACCCATTGATAGGATAAAAGCTGTCGACAAAGATTACTCTTCAAAAAACACAAGATGTATAAAACCCATCAATAAGTCTTTTGGCAAAATACTTCTAGGACTGATTTTTGCGCAGACATTGATTTTCTTTATATGGCTTACTTCAAAATATAGCATGTTTTTCGTACTACTAATTGCGGCTGCTATATTAGCATATGTATATATACTTAGATATCACAAAAAAAGATGCTGCTATATTAAGTGCCGAAAAAAGCATAACGTGAAAAAGGTTCTGATTTCAGAAACACAATCTAACAAATCTCATATATATAATTTTTGCGATAAACATTTTATGAAAAATGATGTATCGGGCAAGAAAGTTATTTTCAATCCCGTATATGCGGCTGTTATAGCAGTCACTATTGCTTTTGTTTTGTTTATGTCACTTGCTGATGTTAAAGCTGAGGATTTTACCTTCCTAGATATCAGACAAAAAATCATGTCGCAAATATCGGTGAAATTTAAGGATGAGGGCTTTGAAGCTTTTGTAAGAAGTGAATTTGACCTTGGCGATAAGAAAATTACAAGAGCGGATCTTGAAGATAAAACAGGATTATTTTTTACGAGGGAACATCAAAAAGAGCCAATTTATTCATTAGATGATATAAAGTATTTTCCTAATCTAGATTTCTTCTACACAGGGGACAGAATAGATATTGCAGGCAACTTGGACTCGTTTAAATATACGCCCAAAATCGAATTTATTAACGTAGCAAAAAGCAACATTTCTGGTGATATCGACGTATTGGCATCATTAGAGTCATTAAGTTATTTTGGGTGCGATTGGATGGAAGATGATGATGTAAATCGAGACAGAAATATCTATGGAGACATTAGAGTTTTTAAAAATTTAGAAAAACTTAAATCAATTCATTTACCGGATACTGATGTCTATGGAGATATCCAAAGTTTAAAAGGCTTAGATTTGGAAGAGTTGGTTTTGGCTTATACAGATGTTGATGGAGATATATCCGTATGCGAGGAAATGAAAAATTTAAGTCAATTAAACTTGGATTTTTCTAATATTTCAGGGGATATAAGCTCAATCAAGACACTGAAAGAATTAAAGTATTTTACTGCAGCTAGCACACTTATATCGGGTGATATTGAAAATCTGAGCGAATTAGATCTTGAGACGCTGGATTTAAATGAAACTGGTGTTTTTGGTGATATTTCGGCATTTATGGATATGAAAAGTATGGAAAATCTTGATGTTGGTGGTACTGACATAAAAGGCGATATTGTAGCATTTGAAAACATGAAAAACCTATGGAATATTCTATTTTGGGATACAAACATCATCGGTGATATTTCGATATTTAAAGACATGACAGGTTTAGAGTTTTTAGGTGCGAGCCAATATGTTACAGGAGATATTTCTTTTCTTTATGATTTTGAACATTTAGCACAACTGGAAACGCCTATGGGAAGTTTTTTTAGAGATGGCGCGGAAACTGATTACACAATAGAAGTCGATTTAAATAATATACCCAATATGGTTTCATCTATTGTGAGTGATTGGCAAAGTTTATATGGTGACGTAGCTATAAACAAAGAAGAAAACAGTGATATATTCATTAGTGTGAGTGAAGAAAAGGAAGTAGGCAATGGCTACTCATTTACCAGTATAAATACTCCTGTTGATATTACACTATTAACAGCTCTTGATCAGGACGATGGTGTAAACGTTAAAGGAAATCAAGCAATTAGCATGTTATTTCAGACTTCAACAAAAAATATTTATTTTTCGTTTTTAAGCAAAGACAGTAATCAAACTATCAAGGTCATATTTGAAGAGGATGGTGTATCTGTACTTGCACCAAATGCGGATGAGCAAAATATTGTCACCGATGAAGCTTTTAATTTTGAAGAAAGTAAGTTGTATGTATTATTCTTTGCTATTGATAAAAATGGGCTACTAAAGGGAGTGGTCTGGGAATTTGGTAAAGTCGAACATATAATATATATAGATAAAGATTTTGCGGAATTAGAAAAAGCAAAAGAATTTCAAAATCAATCATGGACATTTGCAATAGGTACTTTAGAGCCGAGCACTATGACAATCGTGTATTATACAGCGTATAAATTTGAACAATATGCACCAAGTTGAACACTAGGGTTGTTAGAGCACAATGAGTTTTTAAATTAAGTAATATTTAAAGCTACATATAAAATCTAAATATTATCTTACTATTCTTGGAGAATATAGTACAGTGCACCGACTTATTGAGTACTTAATGTTAAACTATTAAGTAACTTTATAGGACTTAATGTAATTAGCCAGATAGATTGAATTTATGAAACGATTTTCTACTAATTTTTTACTAAGATAATATTGCACCACACCTCTTTCTTATGATAAAATGGTTGGGTATGTATCTAAGTTATAATCAATATATAATGCGAAAAAGAAAGTGGAGAAGAAATGGCATACGACGTTTTCATATCATATTCTCATAAGGATAAGAATATAACCGATGCCATATGCAACAGCCTAGAGAATGAGAAAATTAGGTGCTGGATGGCTCCTAGAGATATAACGCCCGGAGCAGACTGGGCAGAATCAATAGCGGGAGCATTACTTGAATGCAAGATATTTTTGCTTGTTTTCTCACCACATTCTAATATATCAAAGCAGGTATTAAGAGAAGTTGAATTAGCTGTCTCGAATGGTCTGATTATTGTTCCTGCAAGAATAGAAGACGTTAAGCCTTCTGGGGGAATGTCATATTATTTGTCTACAGTCCATTGGATTGATGTAGTAGATGAAAAGATAGAAAAACAAATTAAAATTCTTTCTGATACTGTTTCTAATATTTTGATATCTGGTGATAAGCAATTTCATGAAAGAAAACCCACAAAGATGTCTACCACACAGAAAAAAAGAAGTTTGAAGTGGTTATGGATTATACTTCCTGTAGTAGTAGTTTTAGCTAGTATTATGCTCTTTGTGTTTAGAGACAGCATATTCAATGGAGATAGTAAGAACAAAGATGCATCCACTACCACTAAAGATTTGCCCTCCACATCTACAGAGATAACAGCTGCTCCCACAACAGATACAATACAAACATTGCAGCAAAACACTTATGAAAATGCTGATAAAGATATTACTGCAGAAATAGAAATATGGCATAATTGGCAAGCGACTGGATATACAAAGAGTGATATTATGCAGCAAGCAATAAACGAGTTGCGTGATATCTACCCGAATGTAACTATTAATGAAATAGCTATAAAAGATTCAGAGTATGGAGATATTATTAATAAAAGTATGACAACCGGTAGCAGCCCTGATGTTTTTCTTTTTAGTATAAACCCGGAATATAGGCAGTACATGAAAGATGGGTTTTTGCTAGACCTTACTCCATATTACAACAAGGATAATGAACTAAATTTATTTCTAAATGAAGCAAACCTTGTAGAGACTTCACTAGATGATAAAATATATGGCTATCCATTTGCTAATACTTATTTTTATATTGTATACAACAAGGAGCTGTTTGATAGATTTGGTGTGAACCCACCTACTACTTATAGTGATCTTAAGTACTTGACGGAAGTATTCAGAGACGAGGGAATTACCCCTATGGCACTAACGGGAAGTAGTTCGTGGTTTGTATCTAATCATTATGAGAGCCTTGCACTAAATACAGCAGGCGCCACAGCATGCAGAGAGGCGCTCATGGGTGAACGTAGCTTTACAGAAGAACCGTTTATAAAGGCAGCGTATCAGTTGCAAGAGCTTGTAGATGTTAGCTTTTTTTCAGATGAAGTCTTAATTGAAGATTATATGGCATCGCGGGAACAGCTCTTAAATGCAGATGCAGCTATGCTTTATACAGGGACATGGGATAGCGAATCTCTTGAAAACGAAGATATTGGTGTAATTAGATGGCCTACAAGCGATAATGGATTTGAAAATGATATATATGGTGGATGCTACGATACAATGGCAGTATCAGCAGGTACAAAGCACCCTGACTTAGCAGAGGACATAGCTGCTTATATTGCAAAGAACTTAGGGAAATCAGAGCTGTTTCCTACATTTAGCAATGTAACATCTACTAACTATAATGTTAGTGTAGCAGACGAAACCAAAAGGGTGGATAATAGTATAGTTACATGGAATTCCTATATAAAAGATCTAAATGAGTATTCTCACATGTTACTTAAGGGTGAAATAACACCAGAGCAATTTTGCCAAATGTTGGATGAGGCTGTAGCAAATAATAAGTAAATAAACAGGAGCATAATCCTATTGTTCACAGTCCATTTGATTGATATAATTAATGTAAAGATAGAAAAGCGATTAAAATACTATCAGATAATGTTTCAAATATGCTGATATCTGATAAAAATACTTTATATCTATCATATTCTCACAAGGACAAAGCAATAGAGGACGTTGGTAAAGGAGAAGACTAGTGATACCCATAAATATAGCAATAACCGGACATAGAGATTTATTACCCGAAAAGATAACAGAATATGAAAATGGAATCAGAACCATTTTGAAACAAACAATGCGGAAATATCCTGATTCTACTATTCAGCTACTAACAGGCATGGCAGAAGGTACTGACATACTAGGGGTAAAAGTTGCACTTGAGCTAGGATGCTCTGTAATTGCGGTGTTACCTATGGCGCAAGAGGATTTTGTAAAGACTTTCTATAAAGATAAGATGGATGTTAGTATTGTCGAATTTGAAACTATATTTGCTAAAGTGACTAAAGTTATTGATCTATCCAAAGTATATACAGAAACGCAAAGTGTAACAGATAGATTTGTACGACTTAGAGTATATCTAACAGAAAACTCTCAGATGATTATTGCCTTATGGAATGGAGTAAAGAACAATAAGCTAGGTGGAACATCAAATACGGTT
>JAGLOK010000300.1 GCA_023139005.1 Clostridiales bacterium
CCTACCGCATTAAAGTCATCGGCTGGCAGGAAAATATCACGCTGCAAAAACAGCTTTCTTACTGGATGAAAATCATTAAGAACAAGCTTTCCATCGTTTATGGTAAGTGCGTAGAGTTTTTCTGTAAATGCATTTAAGTCTTGAAAATAGTGAAGAATACCGCCCTCGAGATAGACGATATCAAAGTTGTTAAAGGTACTTGTATCCAACTCGAGTATATCGCATATAACATAGTTCATATCCACTTCAGCATATTGGGCAACTTCCATTGCATACTTTTTGTTGGATTCAGAAAAGTCGATTATGGTAACATCTGCACCGAGTAACGATAGAGCGATTGCCTTTTTTCCGTTGGAGCCCATTATGTTGGCGATCTTTTTCCCCTTCACATCGCCAAGATATTGGATATGTCTACGCAAAGCTTTTTGCGGAGCCAACACTAACTGCTTTGCAAAATCAACGGGAGACCCCAGTTCTTTGGTCCAAAAAGCATACGCATTGTACTCCCACGCGATTTTATTGGTTTCACTCTTTTGATTCATAGTACCTCCAATAGATATAAGTGCTATTTGATATTATACAGGAGAAAGCATAGACTGACTATATGAAGATAAGAACAGTACACAATGAATGGCGAATACTCACGGCATAAATCAATGGTGTTAATGAATACATTGATATGGTAAAATAGCAATAATATATTAAAACAGTCGAATAATCACAAGAAAATGGCTAGAAAAGACAATTATATGCCATCTCATTGCATTTATCCTTTAGTTCAATGCGAGAAAGCACGATATTGTAATAGGTTAGTAGAGTTGTTTTATGCAACACGATAAGTATTTTGCATAGAATTTTGACAAGGACACAAAAGAGGTATCAAATGGCAAAACTCAGCAATTTATTAATACAACATGAGCTGAGCAAAAGTGAACAAGAAGAATTCCGTGATCTAGTTATAGGATATAATCTTAAGCAAACAAAAATGCTAACTATTTTCACAATTGTTTTGGAATCAGTTTTGACTATCCTATATTTTGTTGCAGTTTTAGAGCAAAATCACACGACACGTTTAATTGTGTTTTCTTTTTTAGCAATTGCAACCATTGGATTTGTTTCTATTAAGTTACTAGAAAAAACAGATAAAAGATTTTTAAAAGAAATATGTATAATTATTTTATCAACAATGATGATCTCCGGTTCGGTGTATATCGCTTGTGTTGTGCAAAGATCAGATTTACTTGTCTTTCACATTGTGATAATTGCATATAATATTATGTCGTTGAATAAACCACTCAAAGCAATCTTCGTATCATATGGTAGTTTTATAGTTTTGGTGACATTATTGTATTTTCAAAACTCAGGTTTGTTTAATGCAAGTACTATTGTAAATACACTAGCAGCAGTAAGCCTTGCTGTGATGGTGTCAGTCGTTGCCTACAATAATCGATTGAAATTGTTTGTTGAAAAAAGAAACAATAAAATTGCACACAAAAAGCTTACCATTATGGCTAATACTGACCAACTAACGGGGCTAAACAACAGACGAAAAATGGATGCAGTTATTACATCACAAGCCAATATATTCGCACGAGAGAATACACCCTTGAGTGTCATACTCATGGATATCGATCATTTCAAAAACATCAATGATGAATACGGACATCCATTGGGAGATGAAATATTAGTTCAGTTTTCAAATATTATCAAGCACAGCCTGCGCTACGAGGACACTGCTGGTAGATGGGGCGGCGAAGAGTTTATCATCATTTGCAGAAACACCACGTGCAAGGATGCAAGAATGATTGCAGAGAGACTAAGAACTTCCATCAGCACTAGTGAATTTGCACAGGGGATTTCTGTTCAAGCATCATTTGGAATCAGCCAGATGTCGGAGGATATGACAATCCGTGAACTCATTACATCTGCAGACCGTGCACTTTATAAAGCAAAACATAATGGACGTAACCGCGTAGAAGTACTCGATATCGCGTAATATAAAATCACTAAACCGGAGCACATGATGATGGATTGTATATATTGCACATTATCTAATATAGGCAGACAGCTATAATCAATTACATATTATTTGGGGTGTCGGTGCATCCTTGTTTTTGGATCATTATGGTTTATTCGATGAGCCCAATGATTTAGATATATTTATAGACATAAAAGATGTAGCAATAACAAATAAGGTGATTGCAAATGTGGGGCGCAAAAAAGAGGTTGAGCCGAGTGACTTGTTTGCAACAAAGCATTATATGAAGTATGAAGTTAGCAATGGCAATGTAGATATCATGGCAGGATTTCATATAAACCATTCGCATG
>JAGLOK010000301.1 GCA_023139005.1 Clostridiales bacterium
CCGGAGAATTGATGAGTCGTGTGATAGGTATCTCAAGGGTGGCTATCGGCAAGCATATCAAGGCACTCAGAGCTCAAGGATTTGATGTGTACGCAAAACCAGGCGGCGGATACACATTAGATACAGTGTCGGATGTTTTGGGTGACGGATTGATTATGTCCTACAGCAAGACCGATGCAGATGTTATCGTGCTGGAGACTGTGAAGTCTACTAACATCGATGCTAAAGCGTGGGCAGAAGATGCTGCTGTACATGGTGCAATGATGATTGCAAAAACACAAAGTGCAGGCAGAGGACGCAAGGCGCGTCATTGGCAGAGTGTTGACGGAGGTATTTGGAGCAGTACTATATTGAGACCTACCGTTGCTCCCAATGATATCCAACCTGTGACCCTCGCTGCTGCTGTTGCTGTAACCCAAGCGATAAAACAAAATAACCCTGATGCCCATCCGTTGATTAAGTGGCCCAATGATGTACTCATAAACGGCAAAAAAGTGTGCGGTATCCTCACAGAGTTTGTCGGAGACATGGATGCAGTACGTTACTTGGTGGTGGGTATCGGTATCAATGCAGCATTTTCCATAAAAGACCTTGAAGGAGAATTGCTCTATACAGCAACCACACTTCAAGATGAAAATATTGATATTAATAGATCCAAGCTTATTGCAGATGTTCGTGACAATCTATTAGCACTCATCGATATATGGACAGAGACTAAAAGTGCTAGCCATATCATTCAATACTACAAACAACACATGGCATACAAAGATGAGGAAGTAATCATCACCGGTGCAGGACACGATACGACGGGGATATTAGTGGGTATCCTAGATGATGGAACATTGAAAATCCAAACAGATGATGGGTTCGAGGAAGTTATATCAGGTGAGATCTCTATGAGGAGGAATAACCATGAAATATAAAGGCGCAATATCAGATGTGACAGGAATCATCGCAGGACACTACACTGATCATGAAGGCATTACAGGATGCAGTGTTATTTTGTGCCCTGATGGTGCAAAGGCTGGCGTTTGTGTCAACGGTGGTGCACCGGGCACACGTGAAACCGATCTGCTCAAAAGCGAAAACTTAGTAGACACTGTGCACGCAGTAGTGCTATCCGGAGGCAGTGCCTTCGGACTCGCAGCAGCAGATGGTGTGATGCAATATTTAAAAGAACGTAATGTAGGATTTGATACCGGTTGGGCAAAGGTTCCCATAGTCCCTGCCGCGGTACTCTTTGACCTCACGATGGGAAGTCCTGATGTGTACCCTGATAGCAAAGCGGGATACTATGCATGCGAAATCGCAGGAGTGAATATCAAACAAGGACGTGTAGGTGCAGGGCGCGGCGCAACGGTTGGCAAGGCTGCTGGTAATGACTGCACGATGCCTGGAGGTTTTGGTATGGCAACGCTGGAACTTGCAGAGGGTGTTATTGTGTCCGCATGTGTTGCGGTAAACTCAGTCGGTGACATCAGAGAAGAAGGGGAAATCATCGCCGGTGCACAAATCGATGGGCAATTCATAAACACAGTTGATCAGATGTTTGGTGGCAAAAACGAATCACAATTTGGGCAAAATACCACCATCGGTGTGGTAGCGACCAATGCAAAGCTGACTAAAACACAGCTTAATCGCGTAGCGAAGGTTGCGCATAATGGCATCGCACGCGCAATATATCCAGCCCATACCATGATGGACGGCGATACACTTTTCGCACTGTCTATGGGAGAACTCACTTATGACTTAAGCTCCCTATGCGAAGCTGCAAGCGAAGTGGTACGCCGTGCGATTATCAATGCAGTAGCGGGCGACCCAGAATGATTATCGGTATTGGAACGGACATCGTCGAGATCTCTCGCGTTGAAACGTTTGTAGAAAAACAAACCGCGATAAAAAGAATATTTACAGAAAAAGAACAAGCATTATTTCACAAGCAAACAAATAAGGCACAATGGATTGCAGGGAGATTCGCAGCAAAGGAAGCTGCCGCCAAAGCGCTAAAGGCCGGCATTTCACGATGCCCACTAAATTGCGTTGAAGTGCTTTATGATGATAATGGAGCGCCAATCATAAACCTCCTCGGTGCTGCAAGAAAACTTATTCCATATGAACGCTTTGCAACGCATGTGTCTATCTCCCATGACGGGGGCGCTGCGGTAGCTGTTGTTTTTATCGAAAGCTTAGAGCCTTGTGTTAAGATAAAAGATATGGATCAAGGTAAAATGATAGCCAATCTCTTGCTTGAGCGGCGTACAGATGTGCACAAAGGGGACATGGGAAGCGTTGCAATCATCGCTGGCTCAAAGAAATACTCCGGGGCAGGATACCTTGCGACACTCGGTGCACTCAAAGGGGGGGCAGGGCTTGTGACATGGTGTAGAAACTACAAGGCGATAAGTCCACCCGAAGCAATGGACTGTGCATTGCCCCGTATCAATAGTGTCAATCAAATCATTAACTTTTGTGCAGACAAGGATGCTGTTGTTATAGGCCCTGGACTGGGAATACCATATGCAAAAAAAATAGTGATGAAGATATTGAAGAGACTACAAGGAAACATTGTACTAGATGCGGATGCACTCAATGCCATTGCGATGATGGATATATTGCCACACCTCGGAGACAAAGTTGTGCTCACACCACACGTGGGGGAAGCCTCTCGATTGCTCAAAAGAAGCATTGAAGATATCTCGCAGAATACTCTAGAGTGTGCTAAAGAACTTGCAAAAAAGACCGGAGCGACTGTTGTGATCAAAGGGCATAAAACGGTGGTGTGTTCTGCAGAACTTGAAACATTCATCAATACAACAGGCAATCCCGGAATGGCAACCGGCGGTAGTGGTGATGTGCTCTCAGGGTTGATCGGTGCACTACTCAAAAGACTTACACCCTATCAAGCGGCATGCTATGGTGTATACTTACATGGACTTGCAGGGGACATCGCGCAGCTTGAATTGGGCGAAGATGCACTCACTGCGATGGATATTGCAAATAACCTATCTCGTGCAAAAAAAATGTTAGAAACACTTAAACAATAATCACTATTGACAAAATATAGCTTCGTGATAAAATAATTATGCTTTAGCATAGATTTTGCATTAAAAACCATGGAAGCAAATAGATATGAGCTATGCATTTAAGGTGAATATCTCA
>JAGLOK010000302.1 GCA_023139005.1 Clostridiales bacterium
ATTAAAACACCAATATAAGCTTCATTTCTTTTTAAAATAAATGGTTCTTTATTATTAACCTGTAGGCTTGCATTAATCCCTGCCAATAATCCCTGAGATGCGGCTTCTTCATATCCGGTTGTTCCATTAATCTGACCAGCAAAATATAGATTAGATATGTGTTTTGTCTCAAGTGTGTGTGATAATTGAGTGGGGGGGTAATAGTCATACTCTATAGCATACCCGGGACGCATTATTTCACAGTTTTCTAAGCCCTTGATGGTGCGAAGCATCTCAACTTGTACATCATAAGGAAGTGATGTGGACATGCCCTGCACATACATCTCATCGGTGCTTAAAGCTTCGGGTTCTATAAATATTTGATGACGCTCTTTATCCTTGAACCGTACCACTTTACTTTCTATGGACGGGCAATACCGTGGCCCGATGCCATCTATGGATCCTGAAAACAATGGTGCTCTATCTAGGTTGTCCTTAATAATTTTGTGGGTTTTGTCATTGGTCCATGTGAGATAGCATGGAGTCTGAACAAAATCCTTTCTCTCTGTTATAAAAGAAAATGGTGTGACATCATCATTTCCATGTTGCGCCTCCATCTTGAATACATCCATACTATTTCTATTGATCCGCGCAGGTGTGCCTGTTTTGAATCGCATCAGCTTGATACCATTGTCCAATAGATCTTGTGAAAGTTCATTGGCAGGAAAGAGTCCTGATGGTCCAGAGGATACATTGTAGTCACCAATAATGACACGACCCTTCAAGTACACCCCTGTGCAAATCACAACTGCATCGCACAGATATTCTCCACCGATTGCAGTCACCACACCGCAGACCTTGTCATCTTCAACGATTAGGGAGATGACTTCATCTTGCTTTAGTTGGATATTCCCTTCGCGCTCTAAAACACTTTTCATATATTCGTGATACTTCTTTTTGTCTGCCTGAGCGCGCAGCGAATGCACTGCAGGTCCTTTGGACAGATTTAGCATTTTGATTTGAATGGATGTACTGTCGATAGCCTTTCCCATCTCACCACCTAGAGCGTCCACTTCACGTACCAAATGACCTTTAGAGGTACCACCAATGGATGGATTGCATGCCATGAGTGCTACAGAATCTAAGTTCATGGAAAGAAGTAATGTATTATTTCCCATACGTGCACTGGCAAGTGCAGCTTCGCAGCCTGCATGTCCAGCACCGATTATTATCATATCATATCTATTATTCATTATTTACCTACACAAAATTTTGAAAATATACGTTCAACAATATCTTCATCCACCGTATCACCCGTAACTTCACCTAGGGAGTGCCATGCATTTTTGATATCCGTTACTGCAAGGTCAATGGGCATAGCATTGTTTAATGTTGTTAATGCTTCATCTAGAGACATATTTGCATTTTTGACTGCCTCAATATGGCGAACGTTCGAAAGCACAGCTTGTGTGTTGCTTAGTTTATTCTCGCCTACAAAATCAAATATCATATTTTCCAATGCTACAATATTCGTATGATTCAATGCTGAAACATAAATCGTCTCTCCAGCACCCAATTGCACATCCAATGAT
>JAGLOK010000303.1 GCA_023139005.1 Clostridiales bacterium
TCTTACCGCTTACTTTGTTGATTGCTTATGGAAAGCTCACAGGAATAGCAGAGATTGTGTTTATACTACTGATCTCTTTATTCCTGATTGTGGTGAATGTGGGACTGCATAAAAATCAAGAAAGCGCAAATGCGCTTTTATGTTGATACTTTTTTTAAGTTGCATAATTGAAAATGGATGTGAATATAGATTTTTAATTCTATAGCTATTCTTCAATGTCTGTAATCCCTACCCAAACTCCTACTACTTCTATTGACTCAAACATAATCTGCTTGGCGATATCATTCAGCTCTTCTGTTGTGATATCGTCTTGATTGATTTGCGAGAGTATTACCTGTGTGTCTTGAGGTATTTTAGTTAGTATATGATTAATATAGTCGATATTCGTTGTTTTTAACATACTACTTTTTATCTCTCTAATGTCGACACCACGGTTCCGGACACCTGTTAGTGTGTAGTATATCTCTTGCGTGTCTTCTCTCCACACAGCGAGCAAATATCCACCCTTGGTCATTAATGCATTTTCATAGTAAGGATTACTCCATACACTCGATAACGCTTCTTCTGTTTGGGTTGCAATGTCCACATCTTCCTGTGACATATCTTGTGTGTATACCCCTTTTAGTATCTCTAAGGCTGCTGCACTTACAATATGCGCCTTTAGTCCCTTTTCACCACTGTTTAATATCTCATTCAGATATGGTAGTGCAAATTCTCCCATGCCGATTATCCTATCGAACTGCTCTTTGTGTGCATTGATATAGGCATATGTGTTGGATGCTTCTCTTGGGCTTTCCATGATGGTATCTAAGCAAATATCCACCATTTCATTGGTGCTAATGAAGCTTGGTGTGCTGGTGGGCATAATTGTACCATCGGTTTTTGTACATGCGGTCGCAAGTGACACTACAAGACTGATTATTATTATAGTAGTGTATTTCTTAGCACTATATATCCTCATCCATTTTCTCCATTCTTTTAGTTTTTATCCGGAAAAATATCCTCAAAATAGTCATATCCAAAAATGTTCAACAACCGCTTCTGGTTATCCTGTTTTTTTCCTGTTAATGCATTCATGTTGTACTCATAATAAACAGAAGAACCTAAAATGAACACACCACAGCTGTCGGTGGCGAGTAGTATCTCAACTTCTGTTTGATCTTCACGGGTTAGTATCAGTTTGGCTGTAAATGGACATCCACTACCTCCGAACATCCTTTGAGCATTTCCTAGCATTTCTTCAATTGTTTTGACTTCTTCTTTATTTGAAGTCTTTCCAATCGATTGTTCACCCAGTATGAGCTCCACTGATTCAATATTGCAAACTTCATCTAACTCCACTTCGTACCAATCTGTATTCTTCTTTACAATGCGTATAATCTCATCATACACTTCACTGGATACTGGACTCTCTCCATTATACTCCCCTATGATTTTTAGCCCATCTGCGTTTTTTAGAATATTGACACCCGATCTATGGTCATAGCGCATATCATCAAGATGAATTTCTATCCCACACTCATAAAACTCATCATCTGTATCCCGATAGTCAATTGGATTCATTGTCTGTTTTGAATTTTTGAGTTTTTCCACAAACTGCTGTGCGATATCATCATCAAGGGTGATCACATCACTAGCGCCGCTGCCATAGACTGAAATAAAATTACCATACACCTCTCGCGGTTGTGCCTCTTTAAATGCAGTATACTCAATCGTAAATGGCGCAAGGATATGGTTTTCAATTTCTTCATCGGTTGGATTGTTTAGCGTCCAGTTTTCATTTTCTATCGTAAGTGAACTAATTGAGTAATCTAACTTCTTTGTTATGTTTGCTCCATTTGCATTGATTGTTAGAAAGTACAAGTCCTTGCTTGTATACCAAGTGATTGAATATTCTCCTGCGTCATGTTTATCCCATGAAAACTCTTCAACCATCGCTTCAATTGAAAATTCGCCCACAATCATTTCCATGATGTGTGTAATTATTTTCCCTTTTACTGCAACGAGATCAAGCTTCGCAGTGTCAATACCATCTGCAATAGACAAATCTTGTGTTTCTTCTTTTTGCTCTGTGTTTATAATGGGTATCTCTGTAGTTTGAATGATTTGCGTAGCGCTATTTTGAGGTTCATTACTTGATACTGTTACATTGGTGGGTGTTGCGGTGTCTTCTGCTTTTGTGCAAGCAGAAATTATTGATACAACGAGTATGAGTATAACAATAATATAATAGTACTTGTTAATGTAATGTTTTCTCATCAGATACCTCCAATATTTTAATTATCTGTTCTTAATACAAAAGCGTATTTGATTACACCTTCACCATACGTGCATATTATCTTAAATCCTCTGACGGTCGCTCCTTGACTGTTCGGATCATAATAAGAGCTCAATAAAGATGCCATATTTACATCCAACTTAAAAGTAGCAATCTCTTCTTTCATCTCAACAATTATTTCTTGTCTTAATTTTGCAGGGTATTTTAATTTCCCTTTGGTATCTATTATATAATCCCAAATTTCATAATTGTCAGGAACTTCATCGAACCGTATGTTGATCGTTTCTCCAAGCTTAATGTAGGGTATTTCTTCGATCGTATATTCACTTAATAAAGATTGAAAAACTTCATCCTCATCATAGTAATCATCAGATAATCCAATAAATACTGAGCGAGGTATATTGGTTTCGTCTGCTGTCATACTGATATTAGGAACCGGTATTTCCTCTATTTCCTCTATTTCCTCTATTTC
>JAGLOK010000304.1 GCA_023139005.1 Clostridiales bacterium
TAAGGCGCTGTCGACCTTAGCCTACTATGTGACACAGGTAACGCTCATATCCTTGTTTGTAAACACCTTAGTACAAGCGCAGAACGAAGAACAACTCGTCTACACAGGCATATTGCTTCTTTCTGCCACTATCTTCATCGTAGCACTGACACGAACCAAATATATCTCCACCAAGTTTAATCGCTTCGTAGAAAAGGTATTGTCTCAAAAGATAAAGAACCAAAAGAAACTCTCTGTTGACCAAATACTCAAAGTATCCAAGGGATTTGGGGTATTTGAATTTCTACTAGAAGGCAATAACCCATACTGTAATGTTGCGTTGAATGATACAAAGCTAAGTAATATGCAAGTCCATGTGCTGAAAGTGGACAGGGGTGGAAAGGCTATTGATTTCCCCGAAGCCACCTTTGTGCTAAAGCAGGGTGATCGCGTGGTATTGTACGGAAAAACAACATCGGCAACTCAAATAGCACTGGGTAAAATCAAAAAGACAGCATAAAAAAAGGCGATCATATACGATCGCCTCAGGGTGTCGACAAAGTCGACGCCTGATAAGGCTTTTGAAAAATCATGCAAGACAGCGATTAGCAAATTTCATATGAGCGATGTTTACATATAGTAAATGAGCGTATATGCAATTTAGCGTAGCGCTGGAAATCATATTTGCTCTAGCAAATTGATGATTGCGGTTTTTTCAACAGTCTAGGGCGGTCATATACGATCGCCCTCTTAATCTTTTTTACACTTAGTATGATATCCATTCGAATAGATAGATCATAAAATATCCAGCTGTAAGTGCTGCTATATTTGCAATTATCGTATTAAGGATACGTCGTGTTTTATTTTGCTCCTTTAGATAGATGTAATAAACAAAGCCTTCTGTTATAAAGATTGCAACGGATGCATACATAAATATATTGAGCGCAAACTGCAGTCCGTAAAATACTTGTGTCAAAAGCATTATGCTGAATAGGAATTGTAATATGTAGTTAGTTTTCGTCAAGACACTCATGGACTGCTTGGACTTAAATCCAAATAAGTTTCCAATGGATATCTTGATAAACACAATAGCCATCAGTCGAACGAGAAAGTTGAGTATCATTCGTGTCCAAGGAATCACTTCCTTGATGCTACCAACACCCATCATTGTTTCATCTGTAGTAGTTGTTCCGTCTAGCTCAAACTCAACAAGAGAATGATAATTTGTAATCTTCACACTGTCTGAAACAAATAATGTGCCATCGCGATTTATAATAGCAATCTTAATTTCCTTTGGCATACCAATGCCCCAAAAACGATGTTCATAAATATTTTCCATTTGCCAGATACCATTTAGTCTTCCGTAAAACTGCTGTGTAGTACCCCCGAGCATTGCAGGATAATATCCCTGTTCATCACTGTAATTAATTAGCTTAGATAAAAGATCAGTAAGCGCATCGGGAACTGTTATCCGATGGTTTGCTGTTTGGTCTGTAACCAAAAGATCCAGCCAATAGTCATGGGATTCCATCCCAGTGACCATAACCTTTAATGTGGGGTCAGGCATCATATCCTCATTGGTAGTCTGAAAAAAGAACAAACTTGCAATGATGACGAGGACTAACGACACCAAGATGATTCTAAATATTTTCATAAGCTAATCCCTCTTTTAAAAAATTGTACTTCTATTATATTGCATTAAAACCCATATTCATAGTAACAAATGCAGAATATCTCATATTGTATAAAGTTAAGAGACTATTTGCATAGCCTCTTTATGATAAAATCTATATGAGAATCTTACTTATTTTTCTCTATCATCATCCTGTTTATTGCACAAAGTATGGCTCTAAATGATGCTGTGGTCGTATTTTTGTCTTGACCAACGCCCCAGAAAACAGCATCTCCTTCGATGAGCTCAATGTATGCAACTGCTTCTGCATCCACACCACTTGAAAGTGCATGCTCTTCATATGTCTCAAAGACAAGATTATCAAAGCCGATGGCAGTCAATGCATGGAAGAATGCGGATATGGGACCATTACCAACTCCTTTGATCACTTTGTTGTTATCGTTAATTGTTACATTGGCTTCCACCTCAACATTGCCATTAGTACTCTTAATGATATAGTCTGAAAGCGTGATGGATTTACTCACATCAAAATAGATCTTCTTAAACTGCTCTTGAATCTCATTGGATGCAAGCTCTCGCCCTGCATCGTCTGTTGCTTTCTTTATTATCTGCCCGAATTCAGGGTGCATTGGTTTTGGTAGGTGATAACCAAAATCTTGTTCCATAACAAATGCAACGCCACCCTTGCCCGATTGTGAGTTGATACGAATAATTGGCTCGTACTGTCTACCGATATCGGCAGGATCTATGGGAAGATACGGTACATCCCAAAACTCTGTCTTTTCTTCTTTGTACGCCTTTAGCCCTTTTCGTATGGCATCTTGATGAGAGCCTGAAAATGCTGTATACACCAACTCGCCTGCATAGGGATGTCGTTGGTTGACTTGCATCTCTGTACAGCTTTCATAAACTTCTTTGATATGATTAACATCGTTGATGATAAGCTCAGGATCCACACCCCGAGAAAATAGATTCATCGCAATAGTTAAAATATCTGCATTTCCTGTGCGTTCTCCAT
>JAGLOK010000305.1 GCA_023139005.1 Clostridiales bacterium
TTGTGCAATATAATCACTGGGTTTATCTATAGAGATAAAGAAAAGATAGGGGAGATCGACTGATGACAAAAGATAGTCGCGATAGCTATAAAAGAAAACTCATAGAGATTACGTGTGCCATGATTGATGAAAACAATGGCTACACGAACACCAATATGAGAACGGTAGCAAAAATTGCCGGATGCGCGCATACAAATATCTATAATTACTATAGCAACTATGTGGAACTACTATACGCCGCGATGAAGAGAAGCTTTGAAAAAGTCGTCCTTTTCACGCAAGAGCGTGTGGGTGCACGTGCTGCATCGGTGGACCACTTCCCCGATTTCATTGATGCACAAATAGAGTTTAGCATACAACATCAGGGTTTATATCGGTTTATATGGTTGGAAGATCTCCCGGGTGCAATACCGGATGAGGTCAAAGAATTTGCAATGGAATTGAAAAATCGGTTTGCACTACTGGTATACAAATGCGCTGAAGGAAAGTTGACATCAGAAGAGGCGGCGGAGATATCCTATATATTGCACAGCTACCTGCATGGAGAGATATGCAAAATGATCAGCGCACGAGATGTTGAAGTGCCCATCAGCCAAGGCAAGGAAAAAATCAAGCAGAATGTGATGAAGCTAATGCAAATTATGTTTGAAAATGCAAAATTGTTTTTGTGAATATCAAAATGAAGTGCAATATATGTGTTTTTCAAACGTTATATAGTATATAGACAAATAGGTAAAAATGTTTGTTTGAACGAATTAATATTGATAGAGGAGTATACAATGAAAAAAAGAAAATCGTTAATCATCTTAGCTATTGTTGTGGTTGTTATCATATCGTTCTTCCTTCTGGGCTCAATCGGGAAAAAGGAAATGATGGAGTTGGAAATAGACTCGGTGGACATGACGCAGGTCGAAGATGGGATATATGCCGGCAGTTTCTCAGGCTTTCGCTGGAATGACACGGTTGAGGTAACTGTATTAGACCACAAAATTGTAGATATTGTGAGCGTTGAACCCATAAGCGGGGGGAAAGAAACAACAGTAGGCATACTTGTTGAGCGCATTATGGAAAATCAAAGCTTGCAAGTTGACACCGTATCCAAAGCAACAGCAACCAGCAATGGGTTTTTGAAGGCAGTGGAGAATGCATTGATGGAGGAGTAGTGAAATCATTGTATACAGGGTCGACAGAATAGATTGAGGACTACTGCCGATTAAGCTCAAAATGCAAACCTCATTCTCGTTAATGATATTGAGTTTTTCATGGATAATATATCCTTAATACACAACAGCACCTTGCATGAAATGCAAGGTGCTACTTGCTATTAGTATCAGTACAGACTATCTAATCACCCCAACCAATTCCATCTAATTCACCGGTATCGGCAAGCATACTGGCACCAAATGATCTACCGTCATCATAATCAAAGTTCACTTGGAACTCTAATATATAGCCAGTTAGCACAAGGAACTCCTTATAAATCAGCTTATCTGGATCAACATTAAATTCAGCAACTATATACTCCTTAGCCTTGTTGGTTGCCTCTTTTATCGTCATTAATTCCAAGCCATCTTCTATATAATCAAATCTCCAAATACTAGCTTTATTTGAGTATATATCAACTTTAACATCAGCTGTAAAAGAATAGTCACGTATTGTAGGATCTAGTGAAGTATATTCAAATTTAAATGCATATGCCTCTATATATTCATCTTTGTAATCCTCTGTATTTATCAGTTTAAGACTTTCTTCATCAGCAAATGGACATTCAAATAGTATTAATTCAATAGCGCTAATAAGGGCAGTATCTTTATCTATCTTTTCGAGGCTAGCCTTATCGACCTTTTGGCTTATTCCTATCTTATGAACCTTACCATCACCATTTAGTTGTATATAGAAATCAGTTTCACCTCTAGTGCCTGTGAATGTTCCCTCAACAATACAATCATCTCGTATTTGATCGTTGGTCTTTATTACTATGTCTGTGTTGTCAGGAAAAAATTGATTCAAATATTGCTCCGTCAATCTGTTGATGTCATCGTCTGTTAACTCATACTCAGCGTCTGTGTCATTGGGTATATTTAGATAGTCAACTAATGATAAATCAGACTCCAATAGGGTGATAGTTCCAATTCCTTTACCAAGACTAATGTGAAGATTGTGTTCGCCGTAATATTCTTCCCTTTGGTACAGCTTTAAATCTGTATACTCTATGTTTGCATTCGCTAGTATTTCGACTACTCTGTTACTTGATATATTTAAATAATCAAGACCATTATAGTCAGCTGATATTGTTAATATTTCACCGCTTGGTGTAATAGTGCTGGTAAATTTACGTGTAGTGTTGTCAATTTTATCAAACAAATCACCACTTACTACATACCTGCTGTTGTTAACTATAGTGCCATGTTCTTTCCACTCACGATTCAAGATCTCAATGCTTTTAATATTGAGAATAGTGTTTGGATAAACTTTATTTGAAAATTTAACTACATTTTCTTTCAATTGATCTTCGGCAAGAGTTGACTTTTCACCATATGACAAATAAGCATTGGTTTGGATGTATTTTATCTCTCCGTTAAAATCATATATTTGTATATTATTTATTGGGTTGTCTTTCAGTTGTATAGCATGAAATGGAGGGATTGTGTCTTTTAAAAAATTAATGTATTGAAATCCTTGGTCATTTGGTATTTCGAGCCTTTCGGCTATCTCTTTGGCAAGAGCCAATGCACTTTCCTTATTACCGATAGGGCTTTGCTTAATTGATTTTTGCGATGGTGTTACTTCAATTGTTTTTACTTCCTTTTGTGTAGGTATTGGTGTGGCTGCTAGGGTTCCTGACAGTGTATCATTACTGTTTGCTGTTGATTGCTCTGTATTTTGTGGCTGCTCAGCAGCTATTGCGCTTATATCGTTTTTGCCAATACATGCTGTTGTAAAACACGCAATACAAAGAATTAAACATATGATGGTTGTCATTGTTCCGATTAGTTTAGATTTTTTCATTGGGTTAAGCATAATTTCAACTCTCTTTCTTAGTGATGATTTTGATTTGCAGAAAGAGATTGCACAAGGAACTTTTGTATAATTGTTACTGAATTTAAGAGAATCCAGCAGGCTTTGAGTATAGTCCAAAAGTTTTTGTTCATCTATGTTTTTGATTACTGCATTATCGCTGATGTATTCGATATCTTCCAGATATTTTCTGTAAGCAATAGTGACTAAAGGATTAAACCAATATATAACACGTGCGAATAGCCAAATATAGTTTTTAAGGATATCGTGATTTTTTACATGACTTAATTCATGTAACAATATTAGCAACATTTTGCTATCATCTATGGTTAAGTGAAAGTTCTTGGGTATGAGTATCTTTGGGGATAGCAATCCATAAGTTACAGGGGTATCTATAAATTCGCACTCACAAATCTTTACCACTTTGCTTATTGCTAATATTTTTTTCCCCTTTGCTAAATCTTTCAGTATTCTTGCACTTTTGACTTCTGAAGAATGCTTCACCTTTTTGCTAAAATCATAGATTACAAAAAAGTTACGTAAAAATGTTATCCATGCACCGCATAGCCACATTGTTATTATTATCTTTAATAACATATCGCTTTTATTAATAGTTTTGAAGACTGATTTTACAATGCTTATAAAAGATGGTTTGGGATTTTGCATTTGGGTGTCATTGTTGGTGACTTCTGCTGATTGGTTATTGATATTGTCTATAAAATAGGTTTTTTCATCAGAGTATGTGTAATCAGATATTATATTGTCCTCTACTGCTAAATCACTGTTTTGGGTATCCTCAATGATAGCGATACTTTGTTGGTCAGATACATTGTTTGAGCCTAAAAAATTATCCAAGTTTATAGGCGACTTTATTGTCACAGGCAATATTAGTCTTGCCAAAACAATCAACCACAGCAGCGATAAAAACAAGATGTGCAGTCTTTTAGCAAATAAGCCCCTGATAAACAGAACACCTATTATGACAATTGATGAATAAAGAGTAACCTCAGCTAGTGTTGTGATAAAACTAAGCATCCATATTCTCCTTATAGTCTCTTATGAGCTGCTGCAATTCTCTGATTTCTTCGTCAGATACCTGTTCATTGTTTATAAGTCCTGCCACCATATAGGACAGCTTTTTGTAGTTCTTGCGCAGATGATTGCCTGTTGCAGATGCTAAATACTTTTCCTTTGACACAATGGCATAGTATTTTATCTTCCTTTGGCTTATCTGATTGACTCCCAGCATGCCTTTTTCTGTCAAAGAATTGGTATAAGTTTTTACAGTATGCCTAGACCAGCTCGTATCCTCGTCTGCAATATTAGTGATTTCAATATTTGATAGTTCCTTATGCTTCCAGATAATTTCCATTATCTTTCTTTCCGCATTGGTTAAACTTGTATTATTCATCTCGATACCTCAAAAACCATGATTGGGTGATGCCGTCTACCCGTAATAAGGTTATATCAGTTCACCATATAAGTCAAGTAATATTTGGAAACATAATTACCGTTCCATTCCTACAGCTTCTATTTTCTGTAGTTCATCCTTACTAATATCTACAGCATTATCCTTATCTACATTGGATGTCAATAGTTAATTTGTATTATATATGTTAAATTTTTTTGTGAAAATTGTTTGCTAGTAAAGGGTGTAGGACAGGTCTGGTTTGTTACATTATTTGCATCAGAAAATAAGAATTGTATCCATCATCTATGAAGGATAATCAAACTATTGTTCAATATCAAAAATTGCAACTATTTTCTTGCATTCTGTACAAAGATAAGTGTTAGATATTGTGCCGTGAAAAGCTTTACCTTTGGCAATATTAATTGAACCTAGTTTTAGTTCAAAACCAAGCTTTACACCATCTGATTTTGGAACAAAATCCATTTCATCAATTCCAACACATTCTAGGGTATTTTCTTGAATAGAGGAACTGCAATTAGGACAAATAATTTGTAATTCTGACATAATATACTCCCGAAACATTGTAATATATACCATTATAATCCAATAGTTATCAAATGTCAATTATGATATATAATCATGGTATGAGATAGAGAGATGTCGCCCCCCTCCTTATGAAGTTAGATTAAGCTAATTGAAAAAAGCACCTCTGAAGAGATGCTTATACTTGTAAGTTTACGAGTACCTACTACTTAGTTGCATTTTATGTGTACTGCTTACTTAATGCAACTTAAATGTCTTACTTAATATCAATCCAATATCGTTTATAGATTTCACCATTGTTAAATTTATGCGAGCTAATTTCATTTTCATAAACTCCACCATTTTTAATTATAACTTTGGCAGATATAATATTATCCTTTGCACAATTAACAAGTGCTTTTTTTATCCCCATTTCCTTACATTTTTCAAGTGCTAGAGAAAGCATTTTTGTCGCATATCCTTTTCGTCTTTGGCTGGGAGCTACACTGTAACCTATATGACCGGCCAAGTTGCCGATAAAATCATTTTTAATATCTCTAACATGTACCATACCGACAATTTTATTGCTTATTACAGCAAAAAATATAAAAGATAAAACTCTTGTATTTGATTGTTCATTTTCCTTTTGCTTAAGCCAAGTTTCATAGTTGGTTGCTTCATCAAAAGCTGCACTACCGGGGATTTTTGTTTCTCCGTTATCAAAATGTTCTTGTCTATGTGAAAGTGCTTGTTCTTTGTGTTCTAACATAGGAAATACTAATTGCAT
>JAGLOK010000306.1 GCA_023139005.1 Clostridiales bacterium
GAACATAAGACAAACCAACTACACTGTCTGCAACGGGTGTTCCATCCGGAAAATCAAATGTAAATGACTCGTCATCCAATTCAAGATTGGGTGCAAACTTATAAATGGAAAGTTCGTAGCGTCTTGTATTCGCCCGGGATTTATTTTTATGAAATGTACGACTCGCTTTTGTAGGGTACCATATCTCAGTCCCTTTACCCAGTACACTTGCAAATTCTTCAACCTCAATCTCTATCGATATCTCACCATTCCGAAAGCTCTGATATTTCATTGGAAACATACCTTTATGATGAGCGATCCATATCTTCATTGTAATCTCCCCAGCACGTTCAATCTCCACCACATGACATGACTGTCCTGCTATTTTATCTAATGATTCACTGACCTTTGCATATGGGCTTTCCAATAACTGCTCAAACCTTGTACGTGTATCTGCCTGAGTTTTTTTGCCGGACATAACTGGTGAAACAGACATAAGCATATAAAGTCGCAGGCTGTTCATGGTCTGCACGTCTCGCATCCCTAAACCAGCCGCTATGGTTCCGGACTTATCACGACCAAAGTACTCTTTTGTTGCCTTGCCGTTAAAAGCATGCTCCATCAACTCATCTGGATTTTCAAATCCATCTTCAGCGATTGAATACCGAATGTGATATTTGTCTCCTTCCTCAATACGTTCGACATGTTGATATCTTGTTAATGCGCTGAACCTACCATCTAAAGAAGATAAGTCAGTAACCAATTTTTCACAATATTTAACCTCCATATTTTCTATACTGCCGTACGTGCTGTTCCACCCTTCCAGAATATCTTCTGTGCCTAAAAATGTTTGTTCACCAATACAAATATTGACCAATAAAAAACATAAAGATAAATAAAAAGTAATGGTTCTATTTTTTAAATAAATCCGCGGAATCTTGTTTTCTTTTGGCATTATATTGCTCCATTAATTATTGCTATATCAACTCAAGCAGGCCTGACTCTTTGCATTATCGATGCTTAAAATTTGAAAGCATACGCCGACTAACTTTCAGCCGGCGCAGAATACCTTTAGTATTATATATTTACATACACCATGTTTTTTGCCCTGTACAAGCGAAAAACTCTGCACTTTCTGGATCAGGACTGCAACACGGTATGTTGGATGGGTCATTATCACATCCACTATAATCCCACATGCAATCTTCAACCTTGTATGTGCCTTCACAGAGGGCTGATTGAGGGATACAAGTACTGTCTGGATTGGAACTGCCTAGACATGCCTTTCTCTGCTGTAAACATGAAGTGGTGATTTGAGAACCTGTACATCCTACTCTGAATAAGCAATAATCACCTTGATTATCACAACCTTGCAAAAATGAATCACAGTAAGAGCAATCAAGTCCTCCGAAAACTTCTGACAAAACATCGTCACTCAGTTGAGCCTGAGCTTGGGATGTAAAAAACACTGAAAAACCAATACACAAAAGCAATGCGGTTGCAAAAGAAATAGTTACAAATAAACCCTTCTTCATAATTTGACCTTTCATTTCAACATTTCATACAATAATCTTCAAATAACCTCCTTTCTCTTCTTAATCACTACATTCACTGTATTATTTCTATTAAACAAATTTATTTGTAATAGCTTGATTCAAATCCCGAAAAAGGCATCAAGAACCAAGATATTCTACTTATTATCCGGCATAAACTTTTAATTGCAAGAAAAAAAAAACGCACCCCAGTGACAACTGTATGTCACTGACCTCGATATTTCGCTAAAAACGCAGATTATTTTTTAAAAAAACTTGAAAATCTTCAATAAATCAGCAAATCCAACAGGCCATAAACCAATATTCCAATAAGTTCCAACAAAAACAGCACCATCTAATACCAGAACATTTCCTTACAAAACATCGCCAGAGGCGATACGTTAAATATTTCAAATTTGGAATTTAGTATTTGTGTAAAATTTAGATATTAGCACTTAGGATTTAAAGCTAATCCCCA
>JAGLOK010000307.1 GCA_023139005.1 Clostridiales bacterium
GAGAAGTACATCGCGCGCAATATCGCTTCGTGTGCATGATTTCTTTGAAACGTATGTGGTGGAATTGTAAGGGGTAAGTAGTATGGTAGTGTGTGAGTAGAGAGGAGAAGATATTTATGAAAATTAAAGCCAATAACTTAGTACTTAGAACAGTCACATATGATGATATTGATGAAGTAGCGAGGACGTGGGAATTTAAAAAAGATGGAATATCTAGAGAAGAAGCAAAAAAAGCAATTGATTGGATGAAAGAATCAAGAGATAAGAATCATCTTCATCATATTGCTCACATATGCTTTGCTATTAATGAAGAAAATAGTAATAAAATAATAGGATGGTGTGGGTTAGATGGTGGACAGGGATCGAATAAAGATAAAAGCATTATTGTAATATTTTATATAATTGATGAAAACTACAGGAATAAAGGGTATGCAACACTTTGTGGCAAGAAGCTTTTAGAGTATGGTTTTATGAAAATGGAAGTAGATAGAATAGATGGTGGATGCGCTAAAGATAATATCGCTTCAAAAAGAGTTTTAGAAAAAATCGGCATGAATCATTTGATAGTAAGGGAAGATGGTTCAACTAATTATTATTTAACTCTAGAAGAATATCATAAGAAAGTTGAAATGTCATGAAAGGTAGAACTTGAAAAACGGCAAAGCAAAATAGTAATTAACAAGTTATCTGATGCAATAAAAAGACTTCTAAACTACTCCATAGAGCGAATTCCTATTCAACTCACAAAACAAAACAAACCCTTACGGACATGCGCCGTATGGGTTATACTATATCAATCTATCGCAGGCAGTAAGCGATAATCATCAGGAAGCACGAGAATCTTTGATTCGGAGTTCGTGATGATTATCAAGACACTCGATTTCGATTCACTTTATCGGAATCGAAAAGAAAAGTTTACTTTTCTTCTACGGTAACACCAAGCCGCTCTAATTCATTCAACACCGCAGTATACGTCACATGCTTTGCATTATCATCTTTCAAGATGACCGTTTTGTCGGTATTATCGCCGATGAGTCCTTCTATTTCAGCTATTGTTGCAACGACATCGTTAAACAGCAAGGCGTCTTCTTGTACGGTAATCTCAAACGCATCTGGATGGGGATTGTTGTTTTTGTAGTTGGGGATGAAGCTTAGATCAAGATTTTCCTCGATGAATGTTGCAGGTGCGTCCACTAGTTGTGAAGAACGAAGTTGTTGCCCAAAGCTACCACCGAAAAGCCCGGTCATAATGGTTGCAAGGTAGAGTATGATGACGATGATTATGATAGTCCAGATGGTTCTCTTGACGCGACGGACTTTCCTTCTTCTGTGCTTATGTCTTTGTTTGTGATCAGTTGTCATAGAATTTTCCTCCTCAATCTATATATGTATAGCTGGTCTTGTAAAAGCGATATCCACTGGCGCTAAGCTCCAGTTCGCGTAATGCTTCCCAAGTGATGTTGTAGGCGTATTGATATACTTCAGGATCGCGGACAATAAGGATTGCAAGTATCATCTCGTCACCGCCGGATCTATTGTCCAGTTGCTTTTTGAGCTCATCATATATCTTCAGTGATTTTGTACGCTGGGATGCAGTAGTCAGGTTATCCTCCGGTGGGATCACGATACTCGTGGGCGTACCGTTGACGATAATGCGGTTGTTTGCGCCGGTGATTTCAACATCCAGAAAGTAAAAGCGGTTCATGACAAAGCTGTATTTGTATATTTCCAGCACCAAATCATCTGCATCCACCATCTCGTTTAGTATCTTTGCTGGGTTTGATTTGCTATCGAGTATTTCACTTAGTCGGGTATTATCCAACTGTGTCATCTGCTTGAATCCCTCGAGTGCGGTATCTAGCGTTTGCTTTTCTTCATCGTTTGCAACAGTTTCATCATCTAAGAGCTGTGATGTATCGATGACTTCTTGCTCGAGTGAGCTCTTTTCCTGTAAAAGCTGTGTTATCTGTGTTTGCAGCTCGGATTGTTCGCGTTCAAGGGTATCGTATTCTTCTTGATATGCTTCATATTCTTGGGTGAGGTCATCCACCTTTGCTTGTTGCAGGTCGGTTTCAGATTGCATGGTAATGATGAATGCAAACAATATCAATAAGATGACATCCAGTAGTGGTGTAAGTTCAATCAGTGCACGCTTTTTCATTGGTCGTGGGCTGCATCGATACGTGACAGCAGCAGGTTGATAAAGTGTTGGTTCTGCTCGATGATGGGACTGATGACCCCTTCAACGCCTTTGCATATGATCGCGCCCAACAGTCCCCAGAAGGTGGAAGTCAGTGCGCTGGTGAAGTTCGATTTTAGGATTGCGATGTCTGCATTTGCAGAGTTTAATAGGGCAATAACTGTG
>JAGLOK010000308.1 GCA_023139005.1 Clostridiales bacterium
TAGCAAAAATCATAATTTCATCAATATCCATGTCAATATAAATATTTGTGAGCAAAAGTATCAGGTGAAAACAAAATGAATTATAGATCGTTAATATCATTTATAATAAATCCAATAAAAAACTGTAGCATATTAAGGAGCTAATTAATGAATGAAACCAATTTAACAGCAATGACTGTTGCACAATTACGTCAAATCGCCTCAGAATCCGGACTTACAATCCCAACAAAAGCAAAAAAAACTGATATCATAACTTTAATTGAAAAGAAGATTGAAGAAGTTAAGGCACAGATTGAAAGTGGGGAACTCAAGGTAGTGGAGCCACATGTTGTCGTAAAAGACAACAAAGCACCGGATACGGTAGATGAAAAAGGGGCAAAAAACATCGATCAAGAAAATAATGAAAAGAAAAACAATTCACATCAATCCAATCGAAAAAACAATTCTTATAAACAAAATAATAATAAAAGAAACAATCAGCGTCGTAAAGAAAGAGAAGACAATCAAGCTTCTGTCAGTGAAATGATTGAAAACGGCGAGTGTGGTGTAGCGGAAGGGATGCTGGACATTCATAACGATGGGTACGGCTTCTTACGTTCTTTTGATAAGAATGCTAAGGACACATATATATCAATCAATCAAATCAAACGATTTAAGTTACGCCAAGGCGATAGTGTTAAAGGACTGACACGTCCGGAAAAGGACAATGAACGCTATCTTGCAATGCTACAAATTACAGAAATCAACTCATTACCACCGGAAGAATCAGCACGCAGAAAATTCTTCTCAGACCTTACTCCAATTTTCCCGGAGGAAAAGCTAAAATTTGCACGCGAAGATGCACCCGAGATGCTAGCGATTCGCTTGATTGACCTAATCGCACCTGTTGGTAAGGGACAAAGGGGAATGATCGTGTCACCGCCAAAGGCAGGGAAGACCACACTTCTTAAAAACATTGCAAATTCAATAGAAAAGAATAATCCAGACATGCATCTGATCATATTATTAATTGA
Source organism: Clostridiales bacterium (assembly GCA_023139005.1). GTDB lineage: Bacteria > Bacillota > Clostridia > Christensenellales > UMGS416 > JAGLOK01. Next base: position 1,014 of record JAGLOK010000308.1, read on the forward strand.
TGAGCGTCCTGAAGAAGTAACTGATATGCAACGCTCAACAAAGGGTGAAGTGGTTTACTCAACGTTTGATGAGCGCCCTGAAAACCACTGTAAAGTAGCAGAAATGGTACTGGAACGTGCAAAAAGACTAGTCGAACAGGACAAAGATGTTGTCATACTACTCGACTCCATCACACGTCTTGCAAGAGCGTATAACCTTACTGTGCCACCATCAGGGAGAACGCTCTCCGGTGGATTGGACCCTAATGCACTCTTTAAGCCCAAACGTTTCTTCGGTGCTGCACGAAACATCGAATTTGGTGGTTCATTGACTATCCTGGCTACTGCATTGGTAGACACTGGCTCTCGTATGGATGACATTGTTTATGAAGAATTCAAGGGAACGGGTAACATGGAACTGCACCTAGATAGAAAATTACAAGAGCGTCGCGTTTTTCCTGCAATTGATCTATATAAGTCGGGCACAAGGCGTGAAGAAGTACTTCTTTCAAAAGAAGAGATGAATGCAATCTGGCAAGTTCGAAAATTGCTCAGCGGTCATCAACAAGATGCAACAGAACTGTTGATTGATATGATTTCAAAAACAAAAACTAATGAAGAGTTCCTAACAAAGATCACCTCATGGCTTGGAATCATGGAAAAAGAAGGATACAGGCAGCCCGGAAGGTAATATCCTAATGATAAAGAAGAATTTACCGATACTTATCGCTATTGTATTGATTCTTATTGTATACACAACAACAGCATCTCCCGTTATGCAAGAGGGTAATCCACTACCGATATTCGGTGGGATGATTAAATTATCATTTTCTGATGAAAAGATTATTAAAATATCCGATGAACCACTAAAGTACATAAGTAAAACAGAAAACGCATCTGAAAACTTAATTCAGATGCTTGGAAATGAAGGCTATACGTATATTGAACAACTCGGTGCAGGACATTTCTTCAAAAGGGGAGATGAGAAGCTGACCATCATAAGTGTTCAATATTCTCGTTGGTATAGAATATTCAATTTCCCATGATATCAGTTGAACAATTTCTCAATTGAGTTCTTATTAATATCCATACCTATGAAATTCATTTTAGCACAATCAGTATTCGCACTTGCATGTGCAATGTCTATTTGCTTTTCTGCGACACTAAAATACCAAAATCCATCATGTGAATCATAAGCAAAGCCTTTTGCTCTTGGGATATCGCCATATGTACCATGGGTTATATCTTTCAGTACACGAAACAAATCCTTTTTTGAAAAGTTCTTCGATCCAGAGATTGCAACACCTTCAAAACCATTATGAGTATGTGCTGGATGCTTGTGCAGATGCTGTTTGTGCTGTGGTGGTGGTTCATTGGAATTGAATAGAAAATCATAATCATCAAGTGTGAGTGTATTCCAATTTTTTGTGAAAATTTCGATATGTGGCGCGACTTTACTAAGAATATCCATGATATCGAGAATATCAAGCCTGTCTAAGTTTTCAGTTTTACTGAGTAAAATTTTATTTGCATGTTGTAATTGTTGCTCAAAGAACATGGAGTATTTATGTCTTTGTGCCATAAAAGAAATGGAATCAATAATAGTCACCACACTAGAGAGGGTAAAATCATTTCTGATAGAGGAAGCTTGAAGCGTATCACTGATTTCCTCGAAGATGAATAAACCGGTGGGTTCGATGATAATTCTATCCAAAGAAGTGTTTTGTGCAAAACCTTCTAATACCTCAATCAAATCACCTTGCATGGAGCAACATATACAGCCGTTGGTGATTTCTGCGACAGTAAGCCCTTCTTCCTTCAATAATACACCATCAATGCCCGTTTCACCGAACTCGTTTTCGATGATAGCGATCTTTCTTTTATTTTTTATAAGATGTGCTGCATATTTTGAGATTAAGGTGGTTTTCCCTGCACCTAAGAATCCAGAAATTAAATCTATAGGTATTGGTTTTTTCATAGGTTACTCCAATTAAAACTAGAAGAGAGGAATCATAAATAATTCCTCCCAATATGTTGAACAATCTACTACACTAAATCATATTTCTTGGGATCAAGTTTTGTGCTGTCTATTGTTTTGATGGTATCTGCAATGAATTGCTCTTCATCGTCCGATGCTGCAATCAATTGACCTCTTAATGTGTCAAACCAGATCATTTCACGTTCTTCAACTTTCACTTCACCATCTGCTACAGCTTTTTCTAGGATATCTAACGTATATAGTGCTGCTTTTTTTGCACGAAGGTAACTAGAATCTTCACTGACGATGACTCTTGAAATATCCAAAACGACATCAGGCTTCAAGACATAGGCTTGCGGATCCAACTTGTAGTCAGACTCTGCGAGCCAGTCGCGTAGCATCAGAGCACTCTTTCTACCGTGACCTGAAGCTACATTCATTAGCCTACAGTCATAGATGAGCTGTTCCATGTATGCAGTGGGTGCCATACCACTTAATAGCTTGATATTTTTTACTGATTCATTGGACCACAAGTCTGCAACACATGCAGCGATGTTTCCTACAGGGCTTAAGTGGGCACAAGCACTCGTTTT
>JAGLOK010000309.1 GCA_023139005.1 Clostridiales bacterium
AGGTACGATTGTTTTTAGTAGTATTGCATTTGGTAAGATTAGTGTATCTGCAATCTTGGCTATTGGATTATTTGGTCAAAGCATCACATCTATTGTTATTGATCAATATGGAATATTTGGAATGCCGAAAACTATATTTGCAAAGAAGAAATTCTTTGGTCTTGCTTTTGTCATACTTGGAATCATGATTATGTTGGATTGGTTCAAAGCAAGTGCGATGATTCCAGTTGTAGTCTCATTATTGGCAGGAGTGACTATCGTGATTAACAGAACAACTAATGCACGGCTAGCACTTGAAACCAGCGTGGTAAAGAGTACGCTATACAATCATGTTGTTGGTTTCTTTGTTGCAATTGTTTTTATGATTATTCTCGGCAGAGGTGAAACCATCTTCACAGCATTTAGGATTGTACCCAATGTATTGCTGTATACCGGTGGATTGGTGGGTGTACTCGTTGTCACACTGCTTAATATCACAGTAGCAAGGGTATCATCTTTTTATATGACGTTATTAGTATTTATAGGACAGGTATTTGCAGGCATTGTTTTTGACACAATATTAACTCAATCCTTTTCTATGACTAATTTGATTGGTGGCATGCTTGTTGCTATTGGCTTGTCGATTAATGTGTGGATTGATAAGTGGGACAGAAAGACATTAGTCACAATATCTGAATAAAGATAAATGTTTGTTGCGTGTGTGAGATCATTTTAAGAAGCGATATATTTTGTATTGATTACTTGAGTGATACAAACTATAATATGACCAAAATATTGTTATGAAGGATCGATCTGATAATGAAATATAAACACGTAATATGGGACTGGAACGGAACACTGGTCGATGATGTTGCACTTGGGCATGAGTTGTTGAATCATATACAACGAAAAAATAGAATTGAAGAATCCAGCATTAGTGAGTATCGAAGGATATTTACATTTCCGATAACGGAATTTTATGCAAGAGCAGGTCTGCGTACCAATAAAGAGACCTTTCATGAAATGGCAACAATCTTCATCGAAAGATATGTTGCAAGTGCGAGGCATTTAAGACTATATCCTGATACCAAGAAAGTACTTCAAACACTTATAGACAACCAAATATCAAACTCAATTCTCACAGCAAGCCTAGAGAGTATCGCAATCGAACAGATGCAAATGTATACAATACAAGAATGCTTCACGCATCTAACAGGAAAGCAAGACTTCTATGCTTCTGGAAAAAGTGAGCTGATTCGAGCGCATTTACTAAAAACAGATTGTAACCCCAATGAAATGGTCTTTGTGGGGGATACATTGCATGATGCTGAGATCGCGCAGAAGATTGGATGCGACAGTATCTTGGTAAATCATGGTCATCAAGACTTAATGTATGTTGCAAAAGGAGAAATGAATATCGCATCGAATCTCAAAGATGTTGCAAATATAATAATAGGATAATAACACTGATTTAATACATCACATATCGTTAATAGGTTATCAATTAAGAGACTTTTCTAAGTCTTTTTTTATTATTAAGGCTATAAAAACAATAAAAAACTGGCCATTTGTGCAATATTACCATACAAAGAGGATGTCTTTTAGTTCATATAACCTATTGTGTAATATTCATGTTTTGTTCATTAAAAAAGGGGTTGAATCTCAAAGAAAAAGGACTATGATGTGGGTGTAAAAAGGATATGAAAGGAGGAAGAAAAATGACATTTATAGAAAAGAGTAAATCGTTCATAATGCAATTGTTCATGCTAAGTACTTTAGAAGATATGAAATAGTACCGCAACGATTGTCACAATTAAACTAAATAATATGCCAAGCGATGCGGGGTTATTGAAAACAGCCCCGTTTTTTATACCATAAATTAAATAATTTTGAGTTGATCAGTCAATTACTATATAATGTCTTTATGTTGAAAACATATAGTGATTTTATTGAATATATCAATCAATACAAGATAGTGCCTTTTTCAAAAATCCTAGAGGGCTTTGATTCACTTGGTGATTTGACCAATGAAAACAATTGGCACACAGGAATTGATTCAAGTGACCCTTGGAGATGGAAAGACATCGCAGCACAGAGGAAAGATTGTGCTTATGGATGTATGCTTGGTGGTAAAAAAGGCTTTGTATCCATTGACATCCTACCAATCTTCTATGCAGCCTTTGCACCAGTCGCAGGAATTGACGATATATATATGAGTGGCAAGCTTTCAAAAACAACATATGATGCATGGAAAAGAATATATAAAGCAGGCGAGATTGCTATATTTGACCTGCGAGTAGATATGGGAGTTACGAAAAAGAAGGGCGCATCTACCTTGGATGCATCACTAAGAGATTTGCAACAAATGATGTTCATATCAATTTGCGCATCAAGACAAAAGATCAATAAACAAGGACTGCCATATGGCTGGCGATCCAATGTATATTCAACGTTTGAAAGATGGGCGGGCGCAAAAATAGTTGAAGATGCAAAAAACTATGATAAGGATGAAGCACAGAATATAGTACTAGATACTATTACCGATAACTTTAGTGTGGATAAAGGAAACTTGAAGAAGTTATTTAAATTATAGTGTTATTATTATATAATAATAAAAATGAATGAAAAAACTTATAAAATATTAGGCTATGTCGCAAGATCAGTATGGTTCATCACAAGGATTGTTGTCGCTTGTGTTGTTATTGTTGCGCTGATGATTGTGGGATATGTCATTGCACGAGACAGTGCCAATGTGTATATCATTGCAACTGAGGGTATGGACTTGCGTGCAGGTGTCATATTAAAGACAGAAAAAGACTCTAGTGACCTGTACAAATACTTCAGCGGTACATTTGTAACCAATGATACAGAGCAAAAAAGTTCTAGATATGATGAATACTTTATCAGAGACTATGAGTATAACCTTATAATAAAGAGCCTTTGGTGTAATCCATGGGAAGGTACGGCAGATGTAGTGGTTATTGAATCCATTCCTGTTATCGATGGTGAAAAACCAGCACGCAATGAAGAAGATAAAGCAGAATCACCACCGGAATGGCCAAGACGCGAATTTCGGATAAGCTTGATATATGAAAATGATAAATGGTTGATACATGAAATCACTATTCTAGAGCACTTGGAGCCTGCGTCAACACCTACTGATGAACCGGAGATCTCGCCCACCCCTGAAGGGATGACTCCGACACCATATCCAGAAGCAATAACGACACAATCAACATCTCCATAAAATGAAAATTGGTCCCTATACAATAAAAACCGGCGCATACTTAGCGCCTATGGCTGGCGTTACCGATGTTGTTTATCGCACGATATGCAAAGAATATGGCGCTACCCTAGCATGCACAGAGATGGTGAGCATGGAAGGACTTTTTTATCAACCTGATCGATCTAGGGCACTGATGTCCATCGAAGAAGGGACTGGTCCTTATATCATACAAATATTTGGCAAGAATCCTTCACGGATGGCACAAATGGCAAAACAGTACTGTATGGATTACGACATTATCGATATCAACATGGGGT
>JAGLOK010000031.1 GCA_023139005.1 Clostridiales bacterium
GTTCTTCTTTCGTTGGGGGCTTGCTTCGCTGTTTCATGACGTTGGATATCCTGTAGAAATAATCGGAAGGCAAATCGAGAGCTTTCTACGGTTTGCAACCAATGCAGACCACGACAAGAACATGGGTGAAATCAAGGCACATCTTGAATTTGAGAATTTCCGAAGGTTGAATTCAATCGCAGAGGTTATACCAAAAAAAGAATTCATCAAAGAATTCTATGAGCAAAATAATAGCAGCGTCTATGTGGATCTATTGCAACCAATTGATCTTCTTTCGCAAAAGATACACATTACACTTTCAATCCCAATTGAAGATATAAAAAACAAGCTTGATACTTTTACTGAAGATATGAAAAAATACGGATTCATAGATCATGGCTTTTATAGCGCTATGATTGTACTGAAGTGGTATGGTTATTTAACTCAGATTACCGGTAAATCCCCAATGCGATTTTATACCTCTATTGTTGATAGTGCGTGTGCTATACTTCTGCACAATTACTATCGCAATGTGCTTCAAAAGCAATTTTCTTGTGGACCGCTTGATGCAAAGAAGTATCCGATAGCCTATCTTTTAATGTTTTGTGATGAGATGCAAGAATGGAACAGAGCTGGATACGGCATCATAGAGAAATTCAGAACACAAGCAGCTCATGCAAACCTAAGTATAGATAACGATATGTTTGAAATAACGTATCTTGCTGAACGCGGAATATTAAAGCAAAAATTTGTTGAAGACAAAGTAAAATTGTTTAATGGTCTATTAAATATTGAAGAAATATTTAAAGGCGGACTAGAAATAATGTGTGATACGCTTGATGATGTTTTTATTGAAGCAAGAAGTGATCAGGCTATTCCACGTCCACTACTTGAAAACATGGAGCTGTTGGCAAGAGAAATACACAATGATTATATAGCAGATCAAAAACGCATTGGGGCACCAATACACGTTGCAGAGGATTTCTACAAACTAGATCCTTCATCACGATATTCAAATCTTCGTCAGGCAATGAATATCGATAAAAAGCTTCAAAAGCTTGGGTATGCAATGGTCTCACAAGACTTTGCAGGAGAAGCGATACAGAAGCTTTCATCGGATGTAATTGAACAATATGCAATCATTGAACATGAAGACTGGGTAAATGGAAAACTGAAATTTGGGTGGCGATATGCACCAGTAAGAGATAATAGTAAGCGTTTGCACAACTGTATCCTTCCATGGGAAAAGCTTCCCGAAGATGAAAGAGAAAAGGATCGCAATGCGGCAAGAAATGTTGTAGACCTAGCACAGCTTGCAAATATGAAGGTAGTAAAATTATCGCTGTTGGAAAAAGATGCGTAATTTTATAGAAAACTAATAGTCATACTGAATTTATGAAAAACTTTCTGTTTGTTGGTCTGTTTTTCATTATACGTTGTTTGAATCATCTTATTTCTCACAATTGAGAAATAGACATCTAGAGATAATCGAGGGGTAGTATATGGCACACGAAGTATTTATATCATACTCACAAGAAGATAGTAAAGCAGCACTTGCTCTTTGTCATAAATTAGAAGAGGATAAAATTAAGTGTTGGATTACACCCAGAGACGTTAGCTCCAGTACAAATCATGCGACAGAGATTTCTAAAGCAATTCTAAAATCAGACATCTTTGTATTGCTCCTATCTGCAAGTTCTAATATCGCAAAACCGGTTATAAGAGAAGTCGAAATTGCTTTAAACAATAACTTATCGATATTGCCCATAAGAATTGAAGATATAGTTCCAACCGGAAGTATGTATTTCTTTTTGTCAACGACACATTGGATAGATGCAATTGATGATGATATAGAAAGCAACATAGAAGGATTAGCGTATAAAATTAAAAGCAGAATCAATAATGAAGTAAAATCAAGAAAGAAAAGGAAAAGCAAAAAAATACTAATTGGAACAAGTGTGTTTCTTGCGATTGCTGTGTTGTGTATAAGTATATTCATTTTCAAGGATAAAATTTTGGATACTTTTGGATTTGGAAAAGAAGTGGAGAAAGAGGTTGCAATTGAAGAATCCCCTATAAAAGTTGTTGCAACTCCGATTCCAATAAAGGCTCCCGAAGACTATAATCTTGACCCGGAAATGCTTGTGGACATACCTGATGCAACATTTAAGAATGCAATTATACATACATTGAATGATATGGGTGAATCTGTGGAGGGTGAACTCAGTGTGGGAGATATGTTTAAACTAGACACTCTAATGATATCACAATATGATGCTCAATATCCGAGAGCAAGTGGTGGTTATAGAAATGTATCTGCCTATAGCACAACTGATAGTATGCTTAGCATAGAAGGGCTTCAATTTGCGCACAACTTGACGTGTCTGATCATATCTAATAAAAAAATTAGTGACTTAAGCCCAGTCAGTGGACTTGAACGTTTAGAAATAATTAGTATTTCTGAAACTATCGTTGAGAACATTGATGCATTGGCAAACCTTAAAAGCTTGTATTATGTTGCAATTAGCGATGATCCAAGAGATGAATATGTAATAACGGATATTAGTGCTCTCTCAGGCTTATCCAAATTAAAGTATTTAGTTTTGAACAATACCGAAAACATTAACGACTTAAGTCCTCTTGCAGAATTAAATAACCTGATTAGTTTTCATATGTCAAATCCGGACTTAAGTGACTTTAGTCCAATTGGTAAAATAACCAGTTTGCAAAAATTATATATTGATATGAGTGATTTTAATGATATGAGCGTACTTGTTGATCTAAAAGAATTGCAAGAACTTTATTTACCTGAAAATAACATAAGCGACGTAAGTCCGCTTGCAGAACTTCCGAATTTAGGAATTATAAATTTATCAAATAATCAAATTATCTATGTTGGATCACTGCAGTATTTGGAAGACCTTTCAATACTAGATATACATGACAATGATATCCGTGATATAAGACAACTTGAAAACCTTAATAATTTAATTGAATTGACATTAGATGGTAAGACATATAATAGCAATTTAGAGACTATAGGTATACTCAAAGAAAAAAATGTAAATGTGGTAGTAATTGACTAATCAGCAATAGATAAAATTGGTAAGTGAAAAATGATGCAAATTGAATAATAGTATGGGGAATAAGGAGTTATTATGGCACATCAAGTATTTATATCATACTCACACAAAGACAAAAAAATTACCGATACACTTTGCCATTATTTAGAGCAGGAAAAAATAAGCTGTTGGATAGCTCCGAGAGACATCACTCACGGAGGAAGCTGGGCGGGTGAAATTTCTGCGGCCATCCCAAAAACTAAAATCTTTTTATTAATTTTTTCTTCAAGCTCAAATATCTCAAAACAGGTCATAAGGGAAGTTGAAATAGCTATTCACAATGGAATAGAAGTTATACCAATAAGAATTGAAGATATTATGCCATCCGGTGATATGAATTACTTTTTAGCCAGTACAAGTTGGATTGATGTGATGGACAAAAAAATCGAAAATAAAATTTCCTTTATCATATTTAAAATTAATGATATATTAGATATGCCTATCAATAACAAACATATAACAACAAATAATGAAAGGAAAAAGAAAAAATCTGTAAGAAAAATAATAATAGGAATTTTTATAATTCTACTATTAATGATTGGAACACTGGCGATTATTTTTAGAAACGAAATACCGAATATAGTCGCATCAATTAGACAGTTGACCAGCACCCCCGCATCAACTCCTATGTCAGCTCCTTCAAAAACAATAGAGCATTCCCCAAAACCAACACCTGAGCCAGTTCCTGAAAAGTCCACTACACCGCAAGATTATGGACTTGATCCTGATATGATTGTTGAAATACCTGATGCAGTACTAAGAGGTGCGATTTTGCAAACATTAAGAATATCAATTGGGTTTACTAAACAGGAGATAACAGTCCGGGATATATTTAATCTTGAAGTAATAATTGTTATTCATGAATCTGAAGATTGGTATACAAACCAATCATTTGCGGCGTTAATATATGAGACAACGGACATTATGGAAGATTTTTCAGGGCTGGAATACGCGCATAATTTAAAAATCTTGGAAATCACAAAGAGTAACATCAGTGATATAAGTCCATTATCAGACCTCGTAAATTTAGAATCGTTGCGGATTAATGAAAGCAATATCAGTGATATAGGAGCACTTGCCAAACTTATCAATATTACAGATTTAAATGTGAGAAGTAAAGAAACGATTACTAATTTTAGTTCGCTTAAAGAACTTACCAAATTAAAGTATTTAACCTTAGATGAATCTTCTATCATAAATGATTTCACAGTATTAAATTCACTGGTAAATTTGGAACATTTATCATTGAGCAGCAATGGAATAGATGATATTAATGTTTTTAAAGAACTTAATAGATTGAAAAGAGTAGAGGAATTGAATTTGCGTGCTAACGAAATAAGCAATATCAGCGGAATAAATATTGCGTTGGCTGGGCTAACTAATCTGAACATCCTTAACCTGAGTGATAATAAAATCAAAGATATCAGTCCATTATCAAGCATGAAACAATTAACTGAACTTCATTTGGCGGGTAATGAAATAAGTGATATAAACGCATTATCAGAATTAAATCTACATAGTCTTTCACTTATAGGAAACAATATCAAAGATTTAAGCGCACTTGTAGGACTTGAAAATTTAAATATATTGAACATAGATACTGATACATATAACAATAATCTTGAAACAATAAATTTGCTAAAAGATAGAGGATGCAAGGTAAATATTGAATAACCTTAACAAATTACATATAACAAACAAGGACTAAAGGTAAGAGTATGGCACACAAAGTATTTATATCGTATTCACACATAGACAGTCAGATAGCTTTTGCGATGTGCAATAAGCTTGAAGATGATGGAGCAAAGTGTTGGATTGCACCAAGAGATATTGGACCGGGTAAAAGCTGGGCTGGTGAAATTGCTAATGCCGTTCCAAAATCAAAAGTAATGATTCTCATATTATCTGAAAGCTCTAATGCATCAAGTCAAGTATTGCGTGAAGTTGAAATTGCAGTACATAATAAAGTTATTATTTTACCAGTTAGAATTGAAGATGTTATGCCTACCGATGGTATGTCATATTATTTAGCTACCATGCAGTGGATTGATGTAAAAGGCGATAAAATTGATAGTAAAATATCCATGATATCAAAGAAAACAAGAAATATTTTGCGTGAGTTCGAAGACGATGAAGAAGAAAAGCAAAGAAAAATAGAATTATTGGAAAAGCAACGTATAGAGCGAGAAAGAATCGCAAAAGCAGAAGCTGCTGCAAAAGTTGCAGAGGAGCTTTTAAGGCAACAAGAAAAAGAAAGAATACTAAAAGAGCAAATAGAATTAAAGGAAAAGCAACGTCTTGACCGTGAGCTACAGGCAAAAGCACGAATAGATGCAAAAAATGCGAATAAGCGCTATAAGCTACAAGAAAAAGAAAAACTTCAGCAGAAACAAAAAGAACTGGCAGAAAATGAACGACAATTGAAAATTGAAAAAAAAGCAGGAAATAAAAAGACAGCAAAAGAAGACAAGTCACATGTAGCTACGAAAAAAACAAATGCAAAGAAAATAGTTGCAGTATTGGTATCTGTTGCAATACTGATTGCAGCTGGATCAACACTCTTTTTGCTCAGAGACACGATATTTAATCAAGACAGTAAAACAATTCAAAGCACGAATAAAATATTTAAAACAGTTACTCCAGCGCCCGAATCTACAACGTCAGTGCCTGAAGAACCGATGCCGGAGGAAACGCTGAGCATGTCTGCACCTCAAAAATTGTTGACAGTAGAAGACTTTGGGTGGGATGCAAATACGGTTGTTGAGATTTCTGATCCTGAGTTATTGGAGTGCATTTTGCTAACATTTCAGGAAATGGGCGAGGACATAGGTGGTACAATTACTGTTGAAGATATGCTTAAGTTGGAATCACTTGCGATACTATCCTCTGAAGATGGGGGGATTGGATGGTTGCAAGGATTTGAGGGTGAGTATTTACCGGATAACATTTATCTCTACACTTCAGATAAGTCTATTAATAGCCTTAAAGGGCTTGAATATGCACGAAATCTTAAATATTTGGCTATAACCAACAAAGAGCTAGAAAACATTGATGCACTCACAGAATTGACCCGTTTAGAATTGTTGCTTCTATCAGGGAATAGAATTACAGATACAATACCTTTGTTAAATTTGAAAAATCTCGTTGCTTTAAATTTAGGCGGAAATGAATTATTAGAGAATATCAATTCACTGAAAAATATGCAAAAGCTTGAATATCTCGTTTTAGAAGCATGTGAAAACATATCAAATTTCTCAGTATTTGTTGAATTGAGCGCTATTGAAACTTTGTGGATAGGAAGAACACAATTTGGTCATCTATCATTGCTTGATTCTATGGTTGGGTTAACCTCTTTGAGTTTAGAAGGCACGAATATATCTATTGAAGATTTATCAAACTTTCAAAATAAAGGCAAAATACAGGGCCTTGAAATAGGAAACTTGAATTTAAATGATATAAGTTTCCTGTCAGAATTTAAGAATCTGTCTTCTGTAGGGTTCGGAGACAACAACATTCAAAATATTAGTGTTTTGGCGAAACTGGAGTATTTGAATTGGATTATTATGAACAACAACAACATCTCTGATTTGAGTCCAATTAAGGATATGAAACTGCATCAACTTCGCCTTGATGAAAGCTTGTATGCAAGCAATCGTGATATTATTAATATGTTTAAGGAAGAAGGTTGCCGAATAGATTTTGGTGATGAATAGGTGAAGAAGTGAAAACTCTTCCGCAAAAAATGTAATATTTACTTATAAAGAACATCAAACAAACTTGCGAAAACAGTGAAGCAAGATGAAATCTTCTTAGGAGTAAGGTCTTGAAATTATATAACAAAAATGAAAAACCTTTTGTATATTCAGCTTTTTGCGAATATGACCGAGACAGTGCGATATCGATACTTCAAAAGATAAATGAAGATGACGTGTCCTTTTGGCATTCAGAGCAATTTTCTAAAAAAGAAATAAAAAGAATCGAATCCGCCTTCTCATTTGTAGTGTTTATTTCAAATAATTCAATTGCTGATAGAAAAGTCAGGCAATGCATAGAATATGCTGTTAAGTACAACAAGAAAATTCTTTGCATTTATCTTGAGCCTACATCTCTTAGCTTTGGTCTTGAGCTACTACTTAATTCCCTGCAAACTATCATTAAGAGTAGCTTTAGTAATGAAAATGATTTTTTTGAGAAAATAAAGAGTGCCGAGGTTTTTTCAGATGTAGTAATAACTGCCGCGCAAAAGCGGTTTGCGAAGCGCAGGGCATTGGCCTCGGTATTTGTTCCGATTGCATCGGCGGTAGCTATATTTTTCGCTGTTGTAGTACCGCTGCTTATTGTTCCAATGGTTCAGGCGGCGAACGGAAGCTTAAGCAAGGTGGGGTTTGGGAATCTTAGTCTCGCTGAGCTTGCGAAAGTTGAAGAGCTGTATGTGATTGGCACTCAAAGCTTTGACGAGTGGGGCTTTGCAGCCTACGCAGAAGGCAAGAAAAACGAGGTTTTTGTTTACCAAATGGGAATTTACTTGCCGGTAGGGGACATTAGTGACATTACCGATCTATCATTGCTGAAAAATGCAAAGTATATTACCTTTGAAGCCAATCAGGTGACTGATATCTCTCCTCTTTATAAACTTAGTAAGCTTGAGTATCTTACATTGAACTGCAACCCAATCAAATCAATTAAAGGGATTGAAGCACTTTCAAATCTTAGGTATGTGACTCTAGCCTATACAGAAATCAATGATATATCACCACTCTTTCAAATTTCATCATTGGTGCATATTGATATCGAAGGTACTTATGTTAATAGTATAGAGGGTATTGAAAACTTACAGCATCTTTTGGGGCTACGTACTGGACATTCCAATCTAACTGATATTTCACCACTTAACAAAATTGATTTCTCATATATTAATGATACTGATGGATTTTGGTTTGAGGCGAGTGAGTCGCTTATCGAGGATTTTTCTCCGCTTGAGCGTATTCCAAAGTTTAGAGAGATTGATGCATATGAAATCATTCGTGCTGACAGGATTTTACCATATATTAAAGATAAGCAGGTAAACCAATTATATCTTACCGCAAGCGATATAAAAACTATAGAACCTTTGTCTTCTATTCGGAATATGCAAATTCTTATTTTAACAAATAGTTTTGAGCTAACATCTTTGAATGGAATTGAAAAACATGAGGACTTGACGTTTATTGAGCTTATACACTGCCCAAACATCATAGACTTTACACCGCTGCTAAAGTTACCATACCTGCAGGAGCTGCTCATTAGTCCAGATATGGAAGACGAGGTCGCACAACAGCTTGCAGGGGCGAATTTCGAAATTTTGTATGGGGAGGATGGAGAACCATGAGAGAACGAATATTATATCAACCATACGAAGGCACTGAGCCTTATATCTTTCTAAGGTATGACATCGCAGACAATCAAGCGGCATCCAGGATTGTCAACAACTTGATGGATAAGCAATTTAGGATTTGTTATGACGAATATGACAACAACGCAATACCAGATTCAGATTGGATTGCAGATCGTATGATTTCATCGGAGCTAACCATCTTTTTGATATCTGCTGATGCACAAAAAAGCCTTGAGTTTAGGAATTGCATTAACTTTGCGTTGAGCAAAAATAAAAAAATCTTTTGTGTATATCTAGATGATGTAAAGCTAGAGGATGGTCTTGATATGCAACTTGCGAATATCCCTAATGCAAAGCTTAGCAGCTATAAAGATGAAAACACACTTTGTGATTACATCATAAAATTAAACTGCTTCTCTCAAAATATACGAGGACAAGATGTTAAGATCATGATAAAAAGTAACCGTAAAAAGAAGGTTGCTGTTTCTATATTGGCATCAATCTTTGCATTATTTATCGTAGCCACTGTGATAATAACTGTTTATCGTATCAATTACGAAAATTCTTTTGCTGGTAAAATAGAAAAAATGACTGATATTGACTATCTAGATATATCAAATGAGAATACTACATCAATTGAATTGCTTAAGGATAAAACGATAAATACACTTATCGCAAGCAATATGGACTTAACAGACATTGAAGCACTTAAATATGTGAATTGTAAGGAACTTGATATATCAGAGAATTCTAAAATCAATACTTTAGAGCCGCTGTTGGACAATCCAAATTTAGAAACCGTAAAAGTGACTCAGGATATGTATCCAGCGATAATTAGAATCAGTGGACGACATCAGTTTAGATTAGTAATTACAGATTAGGAGAAAAGCATGCTTGAATATGTCAGAGCTTATGAGGGTGATGGTCAATATATTTTTATAAGCTACGCTCACAAAGACAGTGAGATAGCTATTCCTATCATCAATGAGCTGTATAAACATAAATATCGAGTTTGGTATGATGAAGGTATAAATCCGGGAAGTGAGTGGCCAAAAAATATCGAATGGCATCTGCAAAAAGCTTCATTAATTTTAGTTTTTATTTCAGAAAACTCACTAGCTTCGCCAAACTGCGAAAACGAAATCATATTTGCATTAAAACAAGATAAGAAAATAATAACTGTCTGCCTTGATGGTACTTCAAAGCATCCGCTTTTGAGTCGAGTAAAAGACTTTTCGAATAATGATGGGTTGATGGGTGAATTGATAAAAAGCGAGTATTTGAGTGAAGAACTTATAGGAAACGGTATAGATGGTTACCAGTATTCGATTGATAAGACTAGAAGTTATAATCGTTGGAATATTGCATTAGTGCTAGCTGCTTTTCTGGCTATTGGTTTTTCAATAGCGCTATATGGGCTTTATAACGGTTGGTTTGATGCGCTACTTCCAGCCAAACAGCCCATCGTTGAGATTGTTGCTCCAACAGCACAACCACAAGAGGGAATATCGATTGATAGTAATCTTTTAGGTAGCGTTTTGCCTGTACAGTTTTCAGCTGAGGACGAGAAAACCGCTGTTTATGAAAAACTCGGATGGCCACATCCATATGAAATGACATACAAAGACCTACTGGAAATGGATAGTGTAACGCAATTAGATATATGCAATGAACCCATATATGATATTAAATTTGCCACTTTTCTTCCAAACTTAGAGATAATAACTTTATTTAGTTCACGGATAACAGACCTTTCACCATTAATAGAATGCCCTAAATTGCAAGTAGTTCAGGTTACAGCTGATATGCTGCCAATTACGCTTCCAACGCCTCGTAATTTTGAAGTTGAGATAACCGGCCATGCAATAAATGAGCAAAATACTACACTTGAACAAACTCAAACGGAAGAGCCTGATGAGGATTCTGTAGATATTGAAACCCCTGTTGATGAGCAACAAACACAAATGCCAACTGAAGAGATAGAAATCAAAGAACCTATACCACCTTTTGAAAGCGAAGCACAGGAGATTTTGCAGCTAACTACTCCCCAAAGCGAATTTGCTGATATGGACGAGCTTATTGATTCAATTATTGCAAACTATGAAGTTGTGCATATAACCGATTTTGAACAGGAAATCACGTTTTTTGATTCGACAGTGAAAAAAGTTGATGATGGCTATAGATTTAGCGGTCCTCCTCCAAATTATCAGCCCGCAAAATGCATATTTCAAAAAGGAGCTGTTGAAAATTATTTTGATACTCCAGATAATTACTATGCTGTGCTTGCAAGGTATAAATTGCATAATTCCCATGATGTTGGATTTGGTATTTCAACTAGATTTGGGGGTATGTCTTATGGGCATTATGCCAATATATATCCAGCAGTAGACATTAGTGGTGATTCTCCTGATTCTATAATAAACAAGAACTGGAACAACTATATATATGAACTAGGAGAATGGGCGTATGTGCTTATATCTGCCACTAAATACAGTCAAGTTTTATGTTATTCTTGGGCGGAGAATGATGTAAATAACTATACCTATTTTACGGCGTATGGAACCGATAGTAGATACGACCATGACTGGTGGGGGGATGATTGGTACAGATATTCTGTTGGTGCTTGGGATGGTGAAATGATCATTTCAGACTTTTGGATTTATTCATATGAGGAGTTGAAGCGATGAAATATTTAATTAATGTAGTTTTGATAGGTTTATTGATTGTAGCTATGATTTTTAGCATTTCTTGCTCAGCAAATAATAGTTTTAACGAAGCAACTCCAAACACATCCCAAAAACAAGATGCTACTAATGAGGTTTTTAAATTTACACCAAAGGAAATTCAACCCATTGAAAACAGCCCTTTAATCTTTGCGGTGGATTTATCAGCCGGAGGTGGTGTTAATGCACCACTTAGAATTGAAAAACCTAAGTTAGATAAAACAAGCACTCCAGATGATGTGATTAATTCCATTTTAGATTCAGCAAATCAAGTCGCAAATATAGAAGATGAAGAACTGTATAAAGTTTCAAGCATAAATACCGATAAATGGCACAGTGTAACAGGTGAGATTTCTCGAAATGAGGGGTATATCAGCTTTTTTGCTGAAAACCAAAATCCCGGAGACGAGATGTCTGCTAACTTCAGTTTTAATGGGATAAATGAGCATGCTTTTGAAATCGGGGGTATGGATGATAGTTTAAATAGTGGAATTTTGATAAAGGTTCGTTTTAAAGATATACTCAATAACAATATTGAATTTATTTATGAAAACGGATTATCTACATTTGCCGGCTTTGAAAATATAAACAATAATAATATGTATTTAAATACAAGTAAGGATGATATTCAATACCACACCAGAATTACAGGAGAATTTATTAACCTAATTAATGATGAATGGTACTACTTTTTTGCAGCAATAGATGAGAACTACATTTATAAACATATGATTTGGCAAGAAAATAATCCTAATAATAACGCTTTTTATGTTTCTAATTTGTATGAAAAATACAAGGATACTTCAAAACACGGCGATTATTTGACTTCTATTATAGCTGTATGGTCATCAACAGATGTAATAAACTTTGATGTTCAATCAATAAAAATATATGAATTTGGGTATTCAGAGGATAATGATGCTGAACACGTAAGCCAAACTGAAATAACAAATTATGAATATGTAAACGATTATGAAAAGTATAAACTCGCTATTACTCTATTTAATGAAGAAGACTACTATAACGCATATCTGCTCTTAAAAGAGCTAAACGGATATGATACGAGTGAGAGTTATTTAAAGGAGTGCGAGAGGCTGCTACAAACGATAGAAATCTCAGAACTAGACATTGCAAATAGAATAGCTAGCACACTAACCAAACAAGAGATGAATGCATATGATTATCTATACGTCTATCAAGCTGAAAAAATTGAATCCCTTAATTTATCCCAATGCAAAATAGAAGATTTAAGTTTTCTAAAATACTTTAAGAATCTAAAAGAACTGTATTTGGACGGGTGTGGGATTTCTAATCTTATGCCACTAAAGGAAATGTATTCACTTAAAAAGCTATCACTTGCTAAAAATAACATAAGTGATGCTTTGCCATTATATAACCTTGTAAACCTTAAACAACTAGATTTATCAAATAATCTAATTGAAGATGTGTACGGGCTTTCTAATCTTAAATCCCTGACAACGCTAAATTTATCAAGAAATAATATAGTTTTCCTTAATGGACTTTATGGTTTAGAGAACCTAGAAACAGTGGATATGAGCAATAATTTCATTTACTCGATAAACGCATTAAACAATTCAAATGTTAAGCATCTAAATATTTTAAACACAAACATTTTAAGCTTTGGTGCTGCCGGCGATATTGAATCATTGGAGGAATTAAAGGCAGGAATTAGATATCAATGGAAGTTTGATGCACAAAGATACCTGCTAACAAGAAAGTACGAGGTTGGTGCATATTTTCATATGGGCATGTCAGGTACGATACACTTAACCCACCTTAAAAATTTAGAAACATTATTCTTGTCAACAAAATACAATGGTACTCCGAAGGTTGACAACCACCATGTAAATCAAGTGCATGAAGAAATGTTGGATATCCCTGAATATGAGGAGTATTTAATAGAAAATGAACAAGATGCATTAGCACTTAGCGACATTGTGTGCAAGCAAAACCTTATCGTAAATATTGGGTACAACGGCAATGGAGAAGCAGTAGAACTCACTATTTCTAAATACGTAAGGAATCTGTATATTCATTCTGATAGTGAAGAAGAGATTGAAATTGAGTTAAACTGTATTGACCGTTTGGGATTGGAAAGAATTGTTGTAGGAAATATATATATCAGCAAAGATGATGAAGACGGATTTGGTAGCGGAGATTTTGTATTAAGAAACTTAGATGGATTGGCAGGCTGTGCAAATTTAAAAGAATTATATATTAATTCTGCAAAAACAGAGGATATTAACGGTCTTGCTGACTGCGAAAAATTGGAAACATTGCATATTAGAAACAATAAAATTGTAGACATTTCACCGCTTGAGAATAAAGCATATTTAAAAGTAGTCGACTTATCTGGAAATAAAATTAGTAACATGGAAGTACTTGAAAGTTGTATAAGGTTAGAATAAATATATTTGCGAGGTATTACAGTAATGTCTTATAGTTTATTAATACAATTACCATTATTAGAGGAATTTTTGAAATAAATATTGTGTTTTAGGACACAAATGTGTTTTATAATAATGCGTTAACATATGAAATATCAATTCCAAAAAAACGATAGCAAAGATTGAGTGCATCCTTTTAATAAACGTTTTCTCTCATTCAATAGGAGAGGGACTATCCCTAAGAACTTGATATTGAGGTATAGAGAAAATAAAATGATTTTCGCTACTACTGAGACTTCCATGAATAATAGTCACCAGAATATTATATCATTACCATAGGTTTATTTATTTTGATTATTCTATTAACTTGGTTCTATAATTGACAACTATTATGTTTTTTACTGGTACGATAACAATCTTATAATATATTTTTCGGTCTAAGGTTCATGTGTTTATTATGATAGCTGACAAGTGAAAATCAAATAATTGTATACTAAACCTCTACAAATTTATGGAGGTTTTTCAATATGAAAACATACTACACAAAAGAACTAAAGCAACAGTTGGTAAAAAGATACTACAACGGGGAATCAGCATCAGACGTTTGTCTTCACACAGGAGTACCAAGAAGCACATTTTACACATGGGTTAAGTCATATAAAGCTAATCATACAGCATCAAGTCTTGAAATTTGTGCTGTTGACTATGCAAGACAAAAAAAGCATACACAAAAGTTAGAAAATATGATAAAAGTACTTCAAATTGTTAATTGTACTATTGCATCACCACTGAAGGTTAAACTTGGAGAACTAACGCAGTTATACGGTGAATACAGTGTTCATGTATTATGCGATTCGTTAGATGTTGCTAGAGGAACTTTTTATAATCATGTTTTCCGGAACAAAAAAGGCAATAATAGTTATAAAGCTCGTAGAGAACAGTTGAGCAGGCAAATAAAAGAAATATATGAGGAAAGCAATCAAATTTATGGAGCGAGGAAGATACGAGCAGTTTTACAAACCCGTGGTATAAATACAACAGATAAAATGGTTTTAGAATTAATGCAATCTATGAATTTGCATAGTATTAGGGGTGAAACAAAAAGACAATATAATCGCTTTTTAAAAGAAGGTAAGAAGGATGTTTTGAAGTTGAATTTCACTGCTAAAGCACCTAATAAAGTATGGGTTAGTGATGTTACCTATTTCAGAACATGTGATACAACACGATATATATGCGTAATAATTGATCTATATTCCAGAAAAGTTATAAGCTATAAAATCTCTCAAAAGCACAGTACACAATTAATCACATCCACTTTTAAACTTGCATATGAAGACAGACAACCAGATAATGATTTAATATTTCATAGCGACAGAGGCGTGCAGTATGCAGCATTTGCTTTTAGAAAACTATTAAAGACATTAAACGTTACCCAATCATTTTCCCCTACAGGCAGACCATGTCATAATGCTGTAATGGAATCCTTTTTTGCAACACTCAAAAAAGAGGAACTTTATAGAATAAATTATCATTCAGTACGAGAATTTGAGCAAAGCGTAAAAGATTTTATTAAGCGATATAATAAGGAACGTCCACATGTCACTTTAAGATATAAGACCCCAAATGCCTATGAACAGGTGTATTTTGAGCGATGATTTAAAGTATTGAACTGGACAAAGGTGTTCAGATGTTACTATTTCTTCGTTTTGCAGGCTAAATTTTGGATGTTTACAATGAATTAATCTGGACAAACAAAACAATGAACATGCTGGAAAATGCCTTGGATAGCGGGTTTTTGAACAAAAAAAGGTGCTGGTTTATGAACTGTCTAATAAAAAAGTTCATATATCAGTACCCTGTTCAGAAAAGCAGCTGATATAATAATTAA
>JAGLOK010000310.1 GCA_023139005.1 Clostridiales bacterium
GATGTGTTTTGAGGGGGCATGCCAAGACGATTGATATAAATGCATTTAAACTAGACTTAAAACTTATTGAGAATGTTGAAAAAAACGCATCAGGTAGAAGCACACAAAATAAAAATGAAACCAAATATGTAGAAGCATATGGTATTGGAATCTACGTACCAGAAAATTGCAAAAGAAAAATTGAAGATGGGTTTGTGCATTATACCTATTCTGGATTTATTACTTCAATTATGGAAAAGGTAGAGTATACAAATGACACAGATGAAGCTTTCGATTCTTTTATAAAAGGACTAAAGAGAGGTCATGCCGAGTATTATATTGAAATAGTTGAGGAAACCGAACAAGAAATCTCCGGTAATAGAGCACGTAAACTAGTCCTTTATGTATATCGTGAAAGCGAGGATTTAGCAGCTACTTATATTGTTATAGACAATGATAATTCTCTTCACTGTGTTGTCATAGCAGTAATAAAAAGCGAGTTTAATAATTATAAAAATGTGATATATGAAATTGAAAATTCGATAAGACTACTCGATTAGGATAGTGTTTTCATCTGATTTAGGGCTTATCAACTTCATATAGCTTATAAGGATATTCCTTCAATGCATCTCTGTATAGATATACAACATCTTGAATCTTGAAAAACATGCATTTACTTGTGCCAATCATGCATTGCTTGATACTCTCATTTTCATATGCTTTATCTTGGATCTTATACCATGCTTTGACTTTCGGTGTGCCTGTTTCAACATACCATTCGTTTGGATCATATATATCGAGAATACGTTTTGATGGTTTGAAGATTGCACTGATTTCTTCTGGCAAGTATTCCTCTACATAGTGCATGGATGTTAGACTATAAATATCCACACCAAGTAATAATGCCCACTGATCTTTTTCTATTAGGTAAGAAAAGCCCTTTTGACTATTTCGCTCAGCGTCTTTTCCCCACGCCGATACCCGAAATAATCCATTGCCGGTTATTACATCAGGTCTTTTCATAAAAGTATCAGCAATGACTCCCATTCCAGACGGTATGTCATCATCGATGCTTAGTATTTTGATTTTTGTTGTTAGCCCATTTTCAAGGTCTTCATCTGTAAGAGGTAATGGTTTTGACATTGGAAACGCAGACATAACGATATTTCCGCCGCTTCCAACCGAATCAATCAATGCATCTATTACTGCATTTGCTCCACCATCAACATGTCCAAAGCTTTTTAGTGAACTATGAACCTCTACAGACATCACTTTTCTTAATCCCAGCTCAGCAAATCCATCAATTAAATCTTGCATTTGTACACTGCTCATGATTTGGTTCTCCTTAAATAGGATAAGCGATGTTTTACTTATTCTATCACTTCTTCCGTATAATCAACACGATTACTACAACCAGTATTAAGATAACAATTACTCCTGCAAGGATTATTAAGGTTAGGAGTAGACCTCTATCACCGAGAATCGTACTACCTATGCTTTGATTTTCCTGCACATTACTATCAGTCTCTTCTGGAACAGGCGTAATTACATCTAAAGCTTGTGTCTCTTCCGTCGGCGCTTGTGTTGGTGTCGGCACAAGTGTTGGCGTGGGTGTTGGACTTGCAGTAGGCGTAGGCGAAGGTACTACATCAAAGTCATGTGCTACATTATATTCTGTGTATGGACCATTGCCCGAAACATGGTAAGTAATGGCTGAGCCTATCCGTAGACCACCAAGATCAGCATCAGTAAAAGTGTACTTAATGGTGTTTTCAACCATCTGATTCGGTGTAATTGTTGCAAAATTAACTGTATCTCCATCTGTGTTACCATCAGATCTTCTAAAATAATACTTCATGTCTAAGTCTGTTACATCAACACCTATGCTATTTCTCATTGTGTCGGTAACTGAAACTGTTTCACCCACAAAATAGGTGTCCTTATCAGGCGATATTTCACTACCTGAGCGGATAACATTTTCTTCACCGACAACCGTAAAAGTCTTGCTACGGTCAAACATAGGACCTGTGTTCCAAACTACAAGGTTTACTGCTTGGTTAACATCGTTACTTTTAAAGTTGATACTATCTGTGAATGTTTTTGATGCACCGACTGCTATTGAAGTACTATGCGCTTTTACAATAGTTCCTGAAGGTAGCCAGAAATAGCATTCAATACCCGTTATCGTAATTGTGCCTGTGTTTTTTAGTGTATATGAAACATTTACCGAACCACCGCCAATTGATATCGTGCTAGGTGATGGCGAAATAGAAGTAATTTCAAAGTCAGTCGCTGCATACGCAATGGTAGGAAACATCATTGTAGATATTGTGATAAGTAATAATAGTGCTAAAATGCGTTTAATCTTTTTCATGAAATCTACTCCAATACTGTCTATACCAATTAGTGATTGGTCTGGGAGTTAGCTTATAAGTTGAGTTGTTTATTTCTGGAAATCTACTATTCATTATATCAAAGAACCGAATCGTTTCAAACAACTATTATTGCAGATTATTTATATGCAATTATGCTAATCTTTCTTCTTAAGAAAAGAGGTAGAATGAAATCTATGAAAATGAATCCTTACATGAGTACTTGAGAAGTGAAAAAGAAATGATTATACTTATTGCGGTTATCTTAATAGCATTATAGATAAAGAATTCTGCATGAGATATCCTCACAGTTTTGGAAGGATTCTCAAAACGAACTGGTCTAATAATGTAGGAGTATTTGTATGATTTTATGAAATGCTAGAGTGCTAATCAATAATCTGATCTAATTCGGTAAAGCCATACACTTCGGGCACACCATATTTGAACGGGTTGTTTTTGATATCATCGCTAATTTGCAGCTTTCCATTTTCTATAATCCGATCACCCAAAAGATTCTGTGCCCATGTTAGAATATCGTCAATATGAGGTACGGCTATATCCAGCTGCTCTGCAATCCATTTTGCAATACATAGACCATAATAAATATCATCACTAAAAAAACGATGATTTTTATCGATTACCCATTTTCCGTTTTTCTCTACAACAGGTGTTTTTATTGCGCCTAATGTTTTTGAATTTTCAAAGGTTTCTAAAATCGTTTTATTGGATATTAGATTCGTAGTATTGTCCAATGATAAATAATCCAACATAAAAGTGAACTTCTTATCAGGGTATAATGCTTTGATTTTGCTGCGAATTAGTGAATAATCATCGTCCAACGACTTTAAAATCTCTGCAGATTTTGCAGAAAAGTCGCGATAGAAATAGGGGACATCGTCGAGGTTATCCCATGTTCCACCACTTTCCAAAAATAGACCATACAATCGAGAAGTGTGGATAATCTGGTTATCCAGTGATAGTGTTAGTGAGATAAAATTATCCGCCTGATGAAAAGCGCCATGCTGAAACCATTGGTTTACTACTTTATCAAATAGCAAATCGTTTAATTCATTAAAATCATCAAAGGGAGTTACTGCTGCAACATTGATGGGCTTTGCACCATAGACAATACCAGACTCGCCATATTTTTTTGTACGACAGATCCATGGAATTAATCCGAAAGCGAATGTTGTGATGTTGTCAATCGAGAATTTCTTAGATACTTCTTCTACCATCCAGTTGAATCCTGCTTGACCGAATACTGTGCAAATGTATATC
>JAGLOK010000311.1 GCA_023139005.1 Clostridiales bacterium
AATCGCATACTTGACCCACGCTTCAAGCTCAGTGAATGTCATTGCAACACCGGTGGGATTATTGGGTGAGCATAAATATATGATTTCCACTTTTCGACTCGGTAACTTTGGTGCAAAATTATTCTCAGCGACACAAGGTAGAAAGCGAAACTTAGAAAATTCACCATCAGTGCTTACCTTGCCTGCATATCCTGCAAATATATTACTATCTCTATAAACAGGATAAACAGGATCTGTGAGCGCTATAACATTGCCGCTACCAAACATATCTGTGAAGTTTGCTGTATCGCTTTTTGCGCCATCGGATATAAAGACTTCGTCTAATTCCAGTGATACGCCCAATGGTTGATAATCATTTTCAACAATCGCTTGATTTAAAAAGCGATATCCATAGTAAGGTGGATATCCTTCAAACGTATCTGACTTTCCCATATCATCGATTGCATCATGCATTGCTTTTTGCACCGCTTCCGGTAATGGTCTTGTTACGTCACCGATACCCATTTTGATGACGCTGGCACTAGGATGTTCTTCTTGATATTTTGTGACTTTCTCTCCGATAGTTTGGAAAAGATAATTGGTTTTTAGTAAATCAAAATTACTATTGGCATTGAACATTATTGTACTCCTTATATTAAAAATCTATTTCAATTGTTCCTGTGAAAACTTCTACTGCTGGACCTGTCATGAAAACATCATCCCCATCGTATTCGATGGTAAGCGTTCCTCCTGGAGAGTGCATATGAACACGATTATTTGTCAGCCCCTTCTTGATGCAAGTAACTGCTGCTGCGCAAATACCTGTTCCACATGACAGCGTCTCGCCACTTCCTCTTTCAAATATACGTATATTGACGTTCTCCTTGTCAACTACTTCTACAAACTCTATATTGCATCTTTCGGGGAAGATGACGTCACTTTCAAACAGCGAACCCAGCGTTGTAACATCATAATTCATAACATCCTCTACAAACATAATTGCATGTGGATTACCCATTGATAAGCAATATAGTTCATATTCTGTACTGTTCCTTTTTATTTTTACTCCAAAGCACGGATCCAGTGTAGTTGGAATATCTATAGGCTCAAAAATTGGTTTTTCCATATTCACACGTGCTGATTTTACATTGTCCTCATCATCTGGAAACATGTCAATGTATTTGATTCCTGCCATTGTCTCAATAGAAGTTTCCAGGTTCTTTATCATATTCCGATCATAAATGTATTTCGCAACGCAACGAATACCGTTTCCACACATCTGGCCTTCTGAGCCATCTGCATTGAACATACGCATCTTATAGTCTGCAATATCTGAATCATATATTAAAATCAAACCATCGCTTCCAATACCGAAATGTCGATCAGATACTATCTCTGCTGCTTTTGGTATATCGGGAATATCTATTTTCGTTGCATCAATATATACGTAATCGTTGCCTGCGCCTTGCATCTTCACAAATGGTATTTTCATAGTGTTCTCCTTATATCAAAAGTTGGTTAGTAGATAAGTATCGACTCTTTCCGCAACTTTCCTGCCTTCTAATATACCCCAAATGACCAATGATTGTCCACGTCTAAAATCACCTGCTGTGAAAATATTAATCTCAGAAGTGTCATAAGTATCGCTCGACTTTACACCGAAGTCATCCATCAGATAGTCTTCCGGTCCTGTAAATCCCATGCATAATAATACCATATCACAAGGGTAGGTCTTTTCAGTATCTTTTATAGGAACCGGAATTGGTCTTCCACCTTCTTCGGGAAACTCCCATTTGATAAGTACTGTATCAGCGGATACTACTTTTCCATCATTCTCGTTAAACTTAACAGTGCTAATCTCATATGTCCTTGGATCTCTTCCTTGCAGAAAGATTGCTTCTTCTTGTCCATAATCAGTTTTCCTAACTGTAGGCCATTGTGGCCATGGGTTGTTTTCTGTTCGCTGTTCGGGAGATTGGGGCATGATTTCAAACTGCTCTACCTTTGCTCCACAACGAAGTGCTGTTGCAATGCAGTCGTTTCCTGTGTCTCCTCCGCCGATGACAATGACGTTTTTACCTTTTAGCATATTTATGAGTGAGTACTCACTTTTCTCCAATAACATCTGCGTAGTCATCTTGAGAAAGTCGACTGCAAACTCTATTCCCGTTAAATTTCTGCCTTCAACATTTAGGTCTCTTGGCCTTGTTGCACCACCACATAATACAACAGCCTCAAACTCTCTTTTTAGTTGCTTTGCACTGATATTTTTTCCGATATCACAATTTGTCTTAAATGTTATACCCACTTGTTTCATTACATCAATGCGACGATCGATAACTTTCTTGTCCAGCTTCATATTGGGAATACCATACATCAGCAGTCCACCCAATCG
>JAGLOK010000312.1 GCA_023139005.1 Clostridiales bacterium
TGCAATGTCAATAAATCGTTGTTCCAGTGTGGACTTTTCAACACGTACATCCACTACCACGTTGTCTGTTTTCTTGGCATGTGATAACAACTCAAATAATACATCACCTAGGTTTTGTGCTTGGAAAACATCGTATCCTCGTTCTTTTCCTTGATACTCGCACGCATCGATTTTCTTCATTTCAAATGGATTAATTGTTTTAATAAATATTGTTGCTTGTTTGCTTGCCTTGCGTGTGAGTTCATTGGCCGTTCCGATGAATGCAAATACGCCATCTTTAAGTATCGCGATTCGATCGCACAAGCTTTCAACCTCTGCCATGTCGTGGCTTGCCATCACAATGGTTTTACCTATCGCTTTTAGCTTTCTTATTTCATCGTGCAATCGTGCTCTGCTTTCCACATCTAGCCCTGAAGTGGGCTCATCGAGGAAGATAATATCCGGATCTCCAATAAGCGATAGTGCTAAGTGAAGCCTTCTTTTTTGTCCGGTTGAAAGCTGTTTGTATTGTTTGTCTGCAAGAACTTTAATATCAAATGTTTCAATCAACGATTCGTCAAACGGTGTCTTGCTCCATTTGCTAAACAACTTCATTACTTCAAGTGGCTTCATGTTTGAAGGCAATGATGTGGACTGCAGTTGGACACCCATCTTACCATTGACTGAGATGCTTCCGCTATCATAATTCTTTAAACCTTCTATACAGTCGAGTGTTGTCGTCTTTCCTGCACCGTTGACTCCCAATAGTGCAAATATCTCGCCCTTATTAACTTCAAATGAAATGCCTTTGATGACGGTATTTGAAGCGTAGCTTTTGACGAGTTCTGATACTTTGATTGCTTGATCCATATCTACCTCCTGTAAATTATAACGGAATTATACTGTATGTCGCACACTGTTGTCAAGTCAGCTATATTATATAGATAGTATTATGCTATTGCTCATAACATAAAATAATCAAATGAAGTATTGCTTTACTGTATTTTTAGTTTCCTTGAATTTGCTTTATGCAAGGGTATACACGTTGATATTTCTCATATTGCGCTTTGTATATGGCGCTGTTTTTGTCGTTGGGATAGAAGGTCTTCTTGATGCGTACCAAGTGATCGACACCATCTTGAATGTCTTTATATAGTCCGCATGCAGTGCCTGCCATGATAGCAGCGCCCAGTGTGCCTGCTTCTTCCACTTCCAATACATCCACCGGCATGTCAAACAAGTCTGCACGAATCTGTAGTGCCATAGGAGACCTGCTTCCACCACCGCAGATGGTGAGTCTATCGATGATAACACCTGCTTTTTTGAGTGCATCAATATTGGTTTTGGCTTCATATGCCATGCCTTCAAGTAATCCTCTATATATCTGTGCTGCATCGGTATTATTGGTGAGTCCGATGATTGCACCCACTGCATCGATATCCATATATGGTGTTGCAGCACCCAAAAGATGTGGCAGAATCAAAAGGTCTGTTGGCTCCTTCGGTGCTTGTTTTTCCATTTCACTATATGCGCTCTTATTCTTATCCAAATTGTGCAATATAGCTTTGGAGAACTTATCTTTGTACCACTTGAGCAATGCACCGCCTGAATAATTGAATGCAAATGTCACATAGTGATTAGGCAGCATATAAGGGATACAGCTAAAGCCGGAATCTGCCATGGCGTCGTTCAAGATAGGTCGATTAAAAAGCGGTGTAATGCAATCAACAGTACCAATACCGTTGACAGCTTGTGAGTCCTTTAATACGCCTGCACCGAGTGCTGCGCAGATTTGATCTTGTCCGCCTAATACTAACTGCACAGTGCTTGTAATCCCTAAACTTTCTGCAACATTTTTGCGCATGGATGCAACAGGTAGCCCCGGTTGTACAGGCTCTGGGAATATAGATCTATCTAGACGTGCACCGTCTAGCAAGAAATCATCAAACTGCTTGTCGATGACATTAAACATGCATGTTCTGGATGCCAAGGACCAGTCGACATATTTTTCGCCACTGAGCATGAAGAGTATGAAATCGCTGTATTGCAGGAACACATCGGTATTGTTGTAAATATCGGGTTCATTATCCCTAAGCCACATGAGCTTTGAAAATGGATACATGGGATGGGGCACATGGCCTGAGCGTTGTACGATTTCCTTGCGTCCCAGTTTCTTCTCAAAATCAACACTTTGTGATTCGCCTCTGAAATCTGTGTATGAAATGGAATTGCGAAGTATCCTGCCGTCTTTATCTACATTAACACCCACTTCGCCAAAGGATGTAATGCACAGTGCTTTAAGTGCGCTTCCCTTGTGACTTGCTACTGCTTTTTTGATAACAAGGCACACGCTCTCCCAAACGGTTTGTGGATTGAGCTCAAAATATCCTGCTGTGGATTTCTCCGCTGAATATTCTTGATATGCATATGTGCTGACCTGTCCATCATCATTGAACATGGTGCATTTGCAGCCACTCTGTCCGACATCTAATCCTGCGATTGCCATATTATAATTCCTCCATCAGTGTTTTATATATCATTGTATCTTTATCTATT
>JAGLOK010000313.1 GCA_023139005.1 Clostridiales bacterium
GCCATCGCTTCATCGATGGAGTTGTCCACTAACTCATATACCAAGTGGTGAAGGCCTCGTGTGTCTGTAGACCCTATATACATACCCGGTCTTTTTCTTACCGCCTCAAGTCCTTCTAAGACTTGTATCTGCGTTTCATCGTATACTTGATTATGTTCGCTCATTTATACCATTCCTTTCAAGGATGAATCTACTATTTGCTTTTAAACCTATACTGTCCATCGCATACTTAACGCCGTAGATAAGTCAACTACGGCGATCATATCAGATGTTTTTTCTTTTCTAACTAACTAAAATTGTGCATAATTTCGAATGTATTTGTAGTCTGTTTTATCAATACTATTTCTGTGATAATTATACACTAAAACAGCACTTTTTTCAAGTGAAACAAGTCCCGCTAAAAGTTGTGATTAATATGCTCAATTGAACATATTAATGTGCAATTAGCAGCATGCACATTCTTCTTTCATCCCAAGAAGATTGCAAGTTTGCAATATGAGCAAACCCATGTGTTTTATATAGTGTATGAAGACAAGATGCGTCACTATTGGCTGTGGTTACAGCAGGAAGTCTCACAACAATATACTGCCTTCCAAGGCTTTTTGCATACCTTTTCACAACATTCAATATCTTCTTGAATATATCAGTATTATACAAGGGTTTATATATACCCGAAAGATGTACTTCAACTGTATCATCGTATCTCATCTTACACGAAACAAAAGCAACATATTGATTAAATAGTTTAAAGCTTAGAAAATATTGATCTGCAGTTTGTTGAATGTGCTCATCAAATATCGATTCATTGATAAAATACGATGGCATGGGATTTAGAATATCCTTTATAATTGCTATTTTTTGATAATTGTCTGTAATTTGTTGCTTCTTCAAGCTTTTTAGTGTATTCGCTATCACTTTTTCGCGATTCTCTTGTAGATACTCTACCCACTTAACCTGATACGCATCATGGTCCAGAATCCTGCTTTCTAGATCAATGATGTTTTTGATATTTCTTTTTTGGCATTCACTATAGTTTTTTATATTCAACAGAAAATCACATTCGTCTATAGCATCATATACTTCTGCAATATGCTTTCCTTTTTGTACAAGGTAGTATGCATAATGATGACTGCCAGTCAGTAGTGTTTTTAATCCAAACTTCACAACTGGAAGCGGTGGATAGTCTTCCAAAGTATGATTTTCAAAAAAAACATGGGCTTCTTCGAGTTTTTCTTTGCTCATAAAAAATTGGGTGGGACTAAGATTTTCTATATCAACAAAAAAAGTCTTCTCCATACTACACCTCTCATGAAAAGTGATTTGTAGATACTCACCTACTGGTAATCTTTTTTACGCTTATGATTCACTATAATTACTTGCGAATCTCTGTTTTATTAAGATTAGATAAAAATATGAATAAATATTAAATACTATCCAATTTTTATGATATAATACATTATAACAAATGAGAACATATTTGAAAGGAAAAAACATGAAAAAGTTTAATTGGATACTAGAAATTGCAAAAGGTTTGCTGATATTAATATTTGGTCTTTTCTGCTTGGTTAACCCCGTATCGGCTTCTATAACTTTAACTTGGATTTTCGTATTAATGATATTGGTCTTCGGGATTATTGCACTAACCGATTCTTTTATGCTCAAAAACTCTTATAATCTATGGTGGATATTTGTTATTGAGTTTGTTGTTGATGTCGTACTTGCTGCAATATTATTATTTAACCCCGACAAAACTGCACTGTTGGTTCAAATCACAGGAACATTCGCCATCATTACAGGTGTATTTCGATTCCTTAGAATCTTGGCAAGGCGCGATATGTGGATTAATAATGCATTATTTGGTCTTGGCGCCATCGCAGCAGGAATATTGTTCTTTATTATCTCAGAAGTTATTATTACATCAATCACAATTATCCTCGGTGTAGTGGCTGCTGTACTCGGAATTGTAGTCATCATCTTTGGTGTGAGAATGAAGATGGGCAAAGAGCAATAGGAATATAGATTAAAAATAAGAGAGTTGACAAAAATTGTTGACTCTTTTTTATACAAGGAATTAGCATGAAAATACTCATAATCACACAAAATGAATTGAAAAAGAAAATTGCAGACAATATACTCCGAAGTCTTCCAGAATGGTTTGGTGTAGAATCGTCTACTAAAGAATATGTTAATGGACTAAACAACAAGACTTTTTTTGCAGCAAAAAAGAAAGATGAATACTTAGGTTTTTTTGCAATTGATGAAATTAATACAGATGTGGCTAACTTATATGTTTTGGGTCTTAAAAAAGAGTTTCTTCATCAAGGTATGGGTACAAAAATTTATGCAGAAGTAGAAAAACATCTGAAAGACCATCATTTTAAATATGTTACTGTCTATACAGTAAGTTCTAAAAGCGCGGATACAAATTACGCAAAAACAAGAAGCTTCTATTTTAAACTTGGTTTTTCTGAAGTATATGAGAATTCAGGAATATGGGATAAGAACAATCCATTTTTACTTATGATTAAATATATTGGCAATGAGAAATAAATCAATTAAGTAGAATAACATCTGTTTTTTGTGTTTTGCGTGTATAATAGTTTCTTAAAGGAAGGTGCACATGATACAACATCATTCATATAAACAAAAAGAAACGTGCTCCGGATGCATGGCTTGTGCACAGGAATGCCCAACTAGCTGTATCGATCATATCATCGACGATGAAGGATTTATGTATCCAAAAGTGGACTTAAGCATGTGTATCGACTGCGACCATTGTGTTAAGATATGCCCATTTACACATCCTGCTGAACATAAAATAACACCACTCACATGCTATGCAGCGTG
>JAGLOK010000032.1 GCA_023139005.1 Clostridiales bacterium
TTATTACCCAATGCAATTAATGTAAATCCCAAACTTAGTGATAATGAAGATACTCATACATATTGTGGAGCTGTTGTTGCACTGAAATTAATGTGTGCATTAATAGATGAGGAGTTGTTTTTTGATTATTGTGATCTTGCAGCTATTGCTACGATTGCAGATATGGTTGATCTCCTTGGAGAAAACAGAAAAATTGTTAAATACGGACTCCAGAGAATTAATAAACAGAAAAACAAGAATATTAAGTTTCTCGTGGATGAATGTGTAAAAAATCAAAAAACTATTAGAGTTGATGATATCGCATACTTTGTTGCACCTGCTATCAATGCATCTGGACGTGTAGATCAGGCTGACAAGTGTGTTGAACTATTCACCAATAATACTGAGATGCCACAAGAAACTGCATCGATACTTTCAAATGATAATTTGAACAGAAGAATGATCGAAAAGAGCACTATGCAACAAGTATCAAGTATGATTGAAGATATTGATTTATCATCAATTCGAGGAATTATACTATATAAAGAGAATTGGCATCCTGGAGTACTTGGAATTGTAGCATCAAAGATAAAAAACAAGTATTTCAGACCAGTTATATTATTGACCAAGAATAATGACATACTTGTAGGCTCTGCAAGGAGCATAGAAGGCGTTAACATGCATGATGCTATCAAATACTGCAAACAATATGTAAGTCGATTTGGTGGCCATTTCATGGCTGCAGGATTGAGCTTGAATGAAAATGATTTAAACATGTTTAAAAGAAAGTTTGAAGAATACCTCATGAATTATGATATTGAATTATTTTTTCCTAAAGTTCTATATGATATTGATGCAAAAACAGAAGACTTAAATGATAAATTTCTACAAGAACTTGAGTTATTTGAGCCATTTGGAAAAGGAAATCCTTCACCAACATTTTTACTTGAAGATGTTCTTATTGATAACTATAAAAAGATGGGAAATGACAATCAACACTTTCGATGCAAGCTAGACAATTCATCAAACCCCATATCGTCTGTTGCATTTTCAAATACTATGAGCATTAGTAATTTGCAAAAATATCGTACTATAGTGAGTATTAATAAAAATGAATGGAACGGAAGGACCTCATTACAAGCACAAATAAAAGATATTAAACCATCAATTCATAAAGATGTTGGAAACAAAGATTTGGAACATGCATATGATTTATCCTTATCACAAGGACTTTATGGAAGCCTAGACACTGTTTTTGAAGAAATTGTTATTGATCAGATAAAAGAAAAAATTCAAAGTAGTATTTTCGGGAAACTATTACTAGTGCTAGACAAAGATGCTGAAAAGAAATGTTTGAGTTTATTCGATAATGAAATTGACATACTAGATGTTCGTTTTGAAACAATTGAAAAAGAGAAGATTAATACAAATACAATATTATTTGCACCAGATATACAAGAAAATGATTTCAGCAAATATGGTGAAATCTATCTACTCTCATCATATGATATAAAAGGATGTTATAAATTATTGCATGACTATAACAATGTATATATAATTAATAATCATAATAGAGGTTTAAATTCAAAATTCACACTTGACCTTAAAAAATTAAGAGAAATATTTGTTATAATCAAGAGTGAAATTAAAAGTAATAAAATTGATAGTTTCATAAACGGTACTAAGCAATATGAAAAATGGGAAATCAGAATAGCGTTACAAATCTTTTCTGAAGTTGGATTGATTAAGGTTCAAAAGAGGAAACCAAGATATATACTAACGGATATAAAGAAAGTTAAAGTAGAAAACTCAATCACCTATATAACAATACAAGAAGGAAAATAAATTGGACGCCATACTTAGAAAAATAAAATCAGGCTATTCAAAAAAAGATGCAATGATAATTGAACGCGCTTACTTATTATCCGAGAAAGCACATACTGGACAACTTAGAGAATCTGGAGAACCATATATCACACATCCGAGTAATGTTGCAGAGATATTATTCGAATTGGGATTGGATACAGCAACAATTGCAGCAGGCTACTTACACGATGTTGTAGAAGATACCGGAATTGAAATTGAGGAAGTTGAAGAACAATTTGGCAGCGAAATTGCAATGCTTGTTAATGGCGTTACGAAAATTAGTAAAATTGAGATATCCTCTCATGAAGAAAGGCAAGCTGAGAATCTTCGTAAAATGTTGCTTGCAATGGCAGAAGACATTCGTGTAATTCTAATAAAATTAGCAGACAGATTACATAATATGCGGACACTAAAGTATCGAAGCCACCAATCACAGTTGGCAGTATCGCAAGAAACAATAGAAATCTATGCACCACTTGCACACCGACTGGGAATCTTCAAAATCAAATGGGAACTGGAAGACTTAGCTTTCTATTATCTATATCCAGATGAATATTCAGACTTGGCCAAAAAAGTATCTATGCGTCGCCAAGAACGTGAAGATATAATTGAAAGCAAAATAGAGAAAATCAGAAATGAGATGAAGTCACACAATATCAAGGGAACTATAGATGGACGCCCGAAGCATTTTTATAGCATCTATAATAAAATGAATAGTCAAGACAAGCCATTTGAACAGATATTTGACTTAACAGCGATAAGACTGGTTGTTGAGGATATTCGAGCTTGTTATACAATATTGGGAATTGTACATACTATTTGGACACCAATGCCAGGAAGATTTAAAGATTATATAGCAATGCCAAAGCCAAACCTGTATCAATCAATCCACACAACTCTCATGGGAGAGCACGGAATACCATTTGAAGTGCAGATTAGAACTCGAGAAATGCACAGAACTGCAGAATATGGAATTGCAGCACATTGGAAGTATAAAGAAAATGAAAAAACCAGTACAGAGTTGGATTCAAAGTTGGTATGGCTACGTCAAATACTTGAATGGCAAAACGAAACTAATGATGCAAAGGAATTCATGAATACTATTAAGCTGGATTTATTCAGTGATGAAGTATTTGTTTTTACCCCAAAAGGAGATGTTATAAACCTTGTGGTAGGCGCAAGCACACTTGACTTTGCATACCGAATACACAGTGGTGTTGGAAACATGTGTGTAGGTGCCAAGGTGAATGAAAAAATGGTGCCACTCAATACAGAGCTTAAAACTGGAGATATTGTCTCAATTATCACATCAAAGACCGGAAAACCAAGTCGTGATTGGTTAAAGATTGTAAAATCATCTCATGCACGAAATAAGATTCGTGCTTATTTCAAGAAAGAAGGCAAGGAAGAAAATTTAGAAAAAGGTAAGCATATGCTTGAGGAATCAGTTAAAAGACATAATGTTTCTTTAGCTGATTTATTACAAAAAGAGTGGGTAGAAAAATACTGCAATAAAAACACATTCAAAAACTTGGAAGATGTCTATGCTGCGATCGGTTATGGAGGGTTGGCAACAGGTCAAGTTCTCACATTCTTGATGAATGAATATCGTGCTTCACATAAAGTAGTAGATGAAGAAGAAATTATAGTCAAGAAAGTAAAAAAAGAATCCAATACTTCAAATGGTGTACTTGTCAAAGGTGAAAAAAATATGCTAGTGCGCTTTGCACAGTGTTGTCATCCTGTACAAGGAGATCAAATAAAGGGATATATAACAAGAGGAAGGGGAGTATCAATACACAGAAGCGATTGCTATAATGTGAAAAATATACCGCAAGATGATCCTCGCTTTATCGATGTAACTTGGGAAGGAACACAGGTGGGTAGGTATAATGCCCGACTAAGTATTATCATTGCCGATACCCCAGGCCTTATTGTACAAATTTCCAATGCAATACAATCACTGGGTGTTGATCTTATTAAATTTAATGCAACTGTAACATCAGATCATGTTGCGAAAGTGGAACTCAAGGTTCGTATTAATGATACAGTACAACTTGAAAACTTAATCAGCAAAATCAGAAGCATTGATGGTTGTGTTGACATCTATAGGAGAACATCTTAAATGATCGCTGTAGTTCAAAGAGTAACTAAGGCAAATGTTTGCATCAAAGGAGGATATATATCTGGAATTAAAAATGGATATATGATATTGCTAGGATGTGCAAAATTCGATGACGAAAAGGATGCACAGTATATAGTAAAGAAAATAGTTGGACTAAGAGTATTCAATGACGATGATGGAAAGATGAACTTATCTATCAAGGAAATTAATGGTTCAATATTATTAATTTCACAATTTAC
>JAGLOK010000033.1 GCA_023139005.1 Clostridiales bacterium
AGCGCATCACAACAGCAAATCGCTCAGCATTTTTTATATCTGGGTAATTAGAGATGTCCCAACGTATTTCATTTTGCTTTATGACCTTAACTAGTGCTTTTTTGCTTTTAATCTCAAAGCCACACCGACGATACAACGCTTGTGCGCTTTCATTATCATCATCTGTGGAAAGCTCGATATTCTGAAGCATTAGAACATTTTCTCCCCACCAGAGCAATGTGCGAATCGCAAACGTCATGATTCCTGGATATACTTTCTTGACACCACGCAATATTGAGTCTATCTCTGCTGTTTGTGTTTCATAACAGAATGAAGAATAACCGACATGTCCAATATATTGTCCATCCAAAGTTTTTATCATAAACAACAAGCGATCATCTCGACCAATCACAAGATTGTCCAGCCATTTTTCAGTTCTTTCTAGAGTAATCTCGAATTGGCTAGTAGATATAGAAGGATTCTCAGCACGCCAGTTTCCCAATATTAAAGCGCAATCCTTTATGGTATTGCGGTAATCCATTGTAATTGGCATAAGATATGCGGTAAGCTTTCCTTTATCATCATAGACTGGTAATTCTTTCAGAATATGATATTTTTCTTTACACTTATAATTATCAAATATTTCTTTTATGAAAACCTTGTATTCATTATCATTTTTCCACTCATGATATGTTTTAGACATATTTACTATTCCTTCTTCCCTTCAAAGTTCAGTCTTTCATCTTCAACGACTAATGGACGATTCATAACGCGAACGTTGATGCTATTAACACATTCTCCCAAAAAACCAATAAAAAATAGCTGTATGCCACTCAAGAAGAAAAGAGAGATCAGCATCGGTGCCATACCCCAAGGGAACGTTTCCCAATTCAACAGCTTAATTATAAAAAATGTAAGCGCTCCTACGAGACAAAGTCCACCTGTGATAAACCCTGCAAAAGTTGCAATCCTTGGAATCACTTTTGAATAAGATGTGATACCCAGCATAGCGACATCGTATAGTGAAAAAAAGTTGGTTTTCGTTTTTCCGTGTTGCCTTCTCGGTTGAACAAACTCAACCTCCGCTCGTTTCGGTCCAAGTTCAGTAACAATTCCTCGTAGATAAGGAATTGGATCATCAAGTTTACGCAACATTTCAATAAAGCTCTTATCATATAAACCGAATCCAGTGAAATGCTCAATATGTTCGATATCTCCAATTTTATTGAATATCTTATAAAATGTGCTTCGACAAAAATACATCAACGGATTTTCCTTGCTATTTGTTTTTTTCCCAATAACGACCTTAAAACCCTCTTCCCACTTCTTGATAAGTTCAGGAATGCATTCAATAGGATCCTGAAAATCAGCAGCCATTTGTATAGTACAATCACCACTAGTTTGTATCATGCCATACACTGGTGATTTTAATGGACCAAAATTTTTCACATTTAATATTGCCTTCACATTTTTGTTATCATTACATAGTAATCGTAACTTATCCCTTGTGCCATCAGTAGAAAAGTTGTCGATAAACAATAGCTCATACCGATATCCTGACAGCTCTTCTTGAAAAAACTGATCAATCGCATCGGCGATTAGTTGGACATTGTCGACTTCATTCAAACACGGGATTAGTATACTGATCAATTTCATTATTTACTCCTTGAGTAGATAAAACTCTGTTTATTCAAAAAAGTCATTAACGAGCTTTTTCTACGCTCAGAAATTTGTTTTCTCTAACATATCTATATCATTAATTTAATTATATTACTTAATTATTGTGCGTCTCATAGTATTTGACAGCATCCGAAATTTCTTCTACCATTAAATCATGTGTCAGTATAAGCTCCATCGTATCTCCATATATTAAAACCGCCGTCAAATGCTTGCTAATCTGCTTTTTATCCTTACGCATTACATCAACAAAACTCTGAATAGGATACTGTAATAAAATTTCATCTGTCTTAATAATTTTACGTAACACTGCCTCACAGCGCTGGGCAATCGTATCTTTCATCAAACCGCGCTTTACGGAGATATGATTCGCGATAATCGTGCCAATTGCAACAGCTGTTCCATGTGGTATTACATATTGTGTCACAGTCTCGATTGCATGCCCAAAAGTATGTGCAAAGTTGAGCTTAATGCGTATTCCTTCATCATACTCATCTTCTTCAACAAAATCTTTTTTAAACATAAGCGAGGATTCAACATAATGGTTTAGTAGATTTTCGTCCTTTTGAAGCAATCCATCAATATCCTTCTCTATACTTGTCAAACTGCCTATACCTGCCATGATATTAAACTTCACGACCTCACCAAGCCCGCTCATTAAATCTTTTTCAGAAAGCGTTTGGAAAAATCGCGAGCAAATATATATATCCATTGGAGGATAAAACGTACCCAATAGATTTTTATATTTCTTGTAATTTAGTGATGTTTTACTACCAATACAACTGTCACATGCAGCAAGTAGTGTAGTAGGAATAAATGTCCAATAAATACCACGGTACAATATACTCGCTACAAAACCTGTAATATCCTGTACAATTCCACCCCCAAATGAAATAAGGTGCGCATTACGTTTTGCAGGAAACTCGGTCATACGTTCACAGATTTTCAAAGCAGTATCAATAGTTTTATTCTCTTCAACTGCCTTGATTAACATCAATTTTTCTGCTGGAATATTAGAAAATAACTGCTGTCTATAAATCTCATACACCTTTTGATCAATAACAAAAAAAGTATTTTCTGTACTAAGCAACGTTTCAACAAACGAGAAATCATCCTCTATCGCAATCGTGTAGCTGTAGCGTTTTGAGTGGACAATCATATTGAGGAATAACCTCCGTCAACTATAATTTTCTGTCCTGTTATATATGTATTTTGATTGCTACAAAGGAAATAAATCACCTCAGCGATTTCCTCAGGTTTTGCCATCCTCTTCATTGGAATATATTCAGATATATCACTAATCTGCTTTTCACTGTTATTCTCTTTAGTCATCTCTGTTAGTGTATATCCGGGGCAAACAGTATTTACAAGAATATTGTCTTTTGCAAGCTCTGCAGCCAGAGTCTTGGTTACACCATGTATACCATGCTTTGTTGCGCTATAGACTGTACGACCAGGCTTTGCGACAATACCCCAGATGGATCCAATATTGACTATCCTGCCTAAATGTTGCTTCTTCATGTTGCAAACAAGACTGCGTAGCAACATGATTGGTGCGATTAGATTTATGCGAATCATTTTCTGAAGTTCTTCATCCGTGATATCCTCAATATAATTTATATCATTGCAACCAGCATTGTTTATAATGATGTCAAAAGTTATATCCTTATGTTTCGCTATAAACCGCTCAATTGAATCTGAATCAAAAAGATCAAGTTCTTGACGAACAGGTGCAATAACAAGATATCCTTTTTGTTCAAAAATACTAACCGTTGCTTTTCCAATCCCGCGGCTACCTCCTGTTATAAGAACTCTTTGCATGCAACACAATTCCTTTCTAACCATCAATTAGCTTTAATTAGAGATTACACATAGATTAGACTGTTGCCGCGATTACCAGCAAGGTCAAGCTACACAAGAAGAGATCCTCACCACTTCTTTGCATTGCTCTCTATTTGCATCTATTTACTGTTAAAAGTATTCCGCATCACTTCCCAAAGCAACATCAATTCTTTCTTTAAGCATCGTCATACGGTGCTTATCTTCATTAGCCATTCTATCATAAAACATGCACTTGCTTTTTAGATATAAATACTCGAAATTCATTGCACAGAAAATAGCATCTTTAAGCTTATCCTTACTATTTTCCAAATCAAAGACTATCTTTCTAGTTTCAAAGCGTGAAACATAAGGCACCATATCCAAAATGAAAGGAATGGCTTCAAATGCAATACCACCACCGAAACCTGCTATGACGCCTTTCGCTCGCGTTTTCTTTGCACATTCAACGGCTAACTCAAATATTTTTTTGCTATTGATTTCAGTACGCGATAGCCCAATCGAACCCGAAAGATCGACACGTCCAATAGCTACGGCATTTAGAAAGGTTTCTCCCTGCTTTAATATGGCATTAAAGTTATCCATTGCAACCCCAGTTTCCGCATTAATGATAAATTCGATGATTTCCTGTTCTTCTTTTGTATATACCTTATTGATTGCATCACCAAATTTCTTTATTGCAAATGGTGTTTCGATCATAGGTGCCATAATACCCGATGCACCAAGAAGGCGGCATTGATCCATATCACGCACAGCTTCGCATCCACCAATCTTGATAAAAATCTTCATATCAGCCCGGAATACAACTTCATTAAGTATAATCAACTCATCCGTACGAGAACCCTCTGCCTCAAATTCAGCTTTTACAGCAATAACACCATATTCATCACGAAGCTTTTTAAGAATATCCAGCATTTCCTTTGTTACTTTATTCATTTTATTATCCTCACATTTTTTTTTTAATACACATAGAAGCATCAAGCTCTTCTCTATCCAGGAATGGAAACATATCTTCCAGTGAAGAAGACATCATTGTACCATCATTGAGTTTACGTGATGAAAGCTTTGGTTCAAATGCTTGTGTTGAATCAAGCACTACCTCACAAATAGCAGGACCCTTTGTCGCGAGAATTTCTTTTAGCATAGCAGAAATGCCTCGATTGCTTTCAATGATATGATACTGTATATCAAATGCGACTGCAAGCTTTTTCCACTCTGGGAAGCTGATACCAGATGCATTGTTGATACCAACAAGTGGTGGATTAAAAAAAGACATTTGTGTTTGCCTTATTGAATGGTACCCATCATTATTCAAAATAAATATTACGATATCCAGATTATAGTATCTAACAGTTTGAAGCTCTTGTATATTCATCATAATACTTCCGTCTCCCGCAAGGCAAACAATCCTTTGATGTGATGCAATAGATGCACCAATTGCAGCAGGAAGATCATACCCCATCGCAGCGCAACCTGAATTTGTATAGAACCTTTGTCCACGCTTAATATTTGCTGCTTGAAACGTACAAACACAAGCGCTTCCATTACCACAAACAACAACTTGTTTTTCAGGCAAAAGCTTTGTTAGCTCATCCACAAACACATATGGATTTACAGGGAATTTCTTTTCTCTATGTTTTTCTGTAACTAACTTATATTTCTGTTTTAAATTAGCGCAGTATTGTATCCATTGTATTTTTGGTGGTATCTCCTCGTTTTTCTCAAGCAATTTTTGAATCAGTTCAGCAACATCTCCATGTATTGGAAGGTCTGCATGTATTGTTGGCTTCATTAACTCATTTTCATCGATATCGACTATGATTTTATAAGCATTGGAGGCAAAATTCTCCCAGTTATAGCTAATTTGCCGTATGTTTAACCTGCTACCTAAAACTAGCAAAACATCAGCATTCTGAGTGATAAAGTTTCCAACACGCTCACCTACCGTACCGGGTCTTCCAAAAAACAAAGGATGATCGTTCCAGATAATATCGTGTGCATTCCATGCGGTAACAACTGGTACATTAAGCTTGTCTATAAGTTGATAAAACAACTCTTCACTACCGGATAAACGAATTCCTGATCCAGCAAAAATCACTGGTCTTTTTGCCGATATGAGTTTTGATAGTATTTTATTAATAGTTGCATTCTCGATATTAGGAATTGATGGTTCTTCTCCTGAATCATATCCATGTAAATCATCTGTTTCAATAATCGATCCCTGTATATTAAGTGGTATATCAAGCCAGCAAGGGCCCTTTCTTCCATGTATAGCTAGATAATAAGACTTCTCAAGGTGGTATCTGATATCATTGGGGTTTATTACCATTTCTGCATATTTTGTCATAGATTTCACGGAACTTATAATGTCATACTCCTGATCACCTAGCTGACGTAAAGGAAGGTTTGTGCTTCTTACTACCGTATCAAACTTAACTTGCCCAGAAATCACAAGCATAGGGATGGAATCCAACCATCCACCCAACACTCCTGTGATTGCATTTGTCCCACCCGGTCCACTTGTTACACAAACAGCAGCGATTTTTCCGCTAAGCCTCGCATAGCTCTCTGCCGCTATCGCACACGCTTGTTCATGGTGATTATAAATACACTTCAATTTGTTATGGTGTCCAAACGCATCGTTTAGATGCATGGCACCACCGCCTGTTACGGTGAAAACATGCTCAATTCCGTTTTTGACAAAATATTCTGCAATATAGTCTGAGACTTTAATTTTCAAAGGTTCACTCCAAAATCTTATTTTATGGCATTTATAATTGTTTTCGCCATATAATCTATCATTTCATCTGTCATACCAGGATAAACGCCTATCCAGAAAGTATCATTCATAATTAAATTTGTATTTGTAAGCTCACCTACAATACGATATCCATTATCGGATTTACGCATTTCATCAAAACAAGGGTGCATAATTATATTACCAGCAAACAAGTTTCTTGTTTGAACACCATTATTTTCTAA
The DNA here is from genome assembly GCA_023139005.1 of Clostridiales bacterium. GTDB lineage: Bacteria > Bacillota > Clostridia > Christensenellales > UMGS416 > JAGLOK01. The sequence continues at coordinate 6,478 of JAGLOK010000033.1, forward strand.
ATGTGCTACTACTTTTTTTCGATCAATGCCATCTTCACATGTAATCAAAAACCCAAACCAACTCGGTTTTGACCCCTTGCATGGCTCTGGCAAAATCAATTTATCTGACACAGACTGGAGATTGTAACTCAACCGATCAAAATTATGCATACGTCTTTGTACAAAACCAGGAAATTTTACAAGCTGTGCGCAGCCGATCGCGGCTTGCATGTCAGTAGCTTTTAGGTTATATCCAAAATGTGAGTAAACATACTTGTGGTCATAGCCTAAGGGCAATTCACCATACTGACCATCAAACCGATGCCCACAAAAGTTATCGTGCCCAGATGGGCAAACACAATCCCGACCCCAATCACGCAAGGAGCATATAATCTTATTTAAGAGCGAATTGTTTGTATAGACAGCTCCACCTTCGCCCATCGTCATATGATGTGGAGGATAAAAGCTTGATGTACCGATATCACCAATGGTACCTGTAAATTTTTCTTCGTCATCAATTGTATATTTTGAACCTAAGGCATCGCAGTTATCCTCAATCAACCAAATACCGTGCTTATCACAAAAATCCTTTACGACAGTAAGATCAAATGGATTACCTAGTGTATGTGCTAACATAACTGCTTTTGTCTTATTGGAATACGCCTGTTCCAGCACTGTAACGTCAATATTGTACTGTGGAATTGTAACATCCAAAAATACTGGTATCGCGCCATATTGAATAATTGGTGAGACTGTAGTAGGAAATCCTGCTGCAACAGTAATCACCTCATCACCCGGCTTGATAGATCGTACCCCGAGTAGTGGAGAAGTCAACGCCATGAAAGCAAGAAGATTTGCTGATGATCCTGAATTTACAAGACAACAGTGTTTTACACCTAGATAGTTTGAAAACATATTTTCAAATTGATCAGTATATCGTCCAGCGGTTAACCAAAATTCTAGAGAACTATCTATGAGATTAACCATTTCCTCACTGTCATATACACGAGATGCATAGGGAATTCGGTCACCTTCATGGAATTCTTTTTTCACATTGTGATATTTATCGCAGTATTCTGCTGTAAGCAGAAGTATTTTTTCACGTGCTTGCAGTTCAGTCATATTTTCGAACATTATAATCTCCCATAGTTTCTAAAATGTAAAATATCCTTAATTATTAAACATTGCAATCTGGCGTTCCATACATTGAATGACATTATCATCATTAAGATAGCATTTTGTCCATTCAACAGTTTTTTCAATCGCAGTCTCAATGTCCCAACGAGGAGACCACCCAAAGATTTTTTTTAGTCGTGTACAATCAAGCTTTAAAAAACTCGCCTCATGAGGACCTTCCTTAAAACAATTTTTCCATTCTAAATTCTCATTCCATTTTTTACAGAAAATATCCACTAAATGTCCAGTTGTAACACAACCGTCGTCATTTGGTCCAACATTATAATAACCAGCAAAGCTGCAGTCTTGTGCTTGACGCATGGCAATCATTAGATAGGCAAAAAGCGGATCAAGTACGTGTTGATATGGCCTTATGGAGTGAGGATTACGTACAATAATTTTTTCATGTTTTTGTGCAGCTCGGACACAGTCAGGTATGATACGGTCTAGAGCAAAATCGCCACCACCAATTACATTACCAGCTCGTGCTGTAGAAATAACTACACGCCCATCTGCAAAAAACGAATTTTTATAGCAATGCGTAACAAGCTCTGAACAAGATTTACTATTAGAATATGGATCAAAGCCATCAAGAATTTCGTTTTCGCGATATCCCCATTCCCATTCGTTGTTCTTGTATACTTTGTCTGTTGTTACATTTACAAAAGAACGTACGGAATCAGCGATGCGTACACATTCTAGTATGTTAACAGTTCCCATAACATTGGTTTCATAGGTGTAGACAGGAGCAAGATACGATTCGCGAACAATAGGTTGTGCTGCAAGATGAAAAACAATTTCTGGCTTAACCTTAGCGAACGTGTTTTTCAACATTTGCAAATCTCGAATATCGCCAATAATAGAATTCATATTTTTTTCTAAGTTGCAAATTGAAAATAAATTTGGATCAGTCGGTGGCGAAAGCGAATAGCCTGTCACCTGTGCACCGTTCATCAGAAGTATTTTGCAAAGCCATGTGCCCTTGAACCCAGTGTGCCCAGTAACAAGAACGCGTTTATTTTGGTAATAATCCATACCAACTACCATAACTTCCAAGGAGCTTTCCCACTATTCCATAGGTCTTCAAGTTGTTGTTTGTCTCTCTGGGTGTCCATGCACTGCCAATAGCCATTATGATTAAAAGCCATTAGCTGACCTTCAGAAGCTAGTGTTTCTAGAGGTGCTTTTTCAAACACGGTTTCATCGTTTTCAATATAATCAAAAATTTCAGAGTTTAGCACCATGAAGCCACCATTTATCATGTTTCCATCACTATCTGATTTTTCACGGAAAGATTGAACGATGTCATTATCAATACCAAGAATACCAAATCGCTGTTTTGCGTTTACTGCTGTTAATGTTGCAATTTTCCCATGTGCATGATGAAACTCTTCTAATTCCTTAATATTTATATCTGAGACCCCATCTCCATAAGTGAGTATAAAGGGTTCGTTTTTTACATAAGGTTTAATTCGTTTAACCCGTCCACCAGTCATTGTGTTAAGGCCGGTGTCTACTAATGTCACTTTCCACGGTTCTGAATAACTGTTGTGTATAATTGTTTCATTTGTAGCTAGATTAAATGTAACATCAGATGTATGAATAAAATAGTCTGCAAAAAATTCTTTTATACTATAAGATTTATATCCAAGGCATATAATAAATTCATTGTATCCGTATTTTGAGAAGCCCTTCATAATATGCCAAATAATCGGTTTTTCACCAATCTCAATCATTGGTTTTGGTATTAAGTGAGATTCTTCACTAATTCTTGTCCCAAAACCACCTGCTAATATTACAATTTTCATATTTTACATCCAATCTTAATTTGCTATTCTAATAATACAGTATTTTCAATAATGATACAATATCTTTTGCATCATTAAAATATCTCAAATATTATCGTGATGATTGCTTTAACTGTATTTTATAAACATGCAACTCATATACAGATCAATCCAATTCCTGCCGTATTTTAACATCGGAATATTGCAAAGTCAACACTGGAATATTATGCACTTTCTGAATTTGATGCCTTATATTTAAGTCAATTCGCTTTGTTTTCCCACTCACTAATCTTTTAATTTAAGTTTATATGCATATAAAAAATAGTCAAAACGATTTATTGGTATATATTCAATAACATCATACCTTTGTTTGATTACATCAAGTAATTCCTCATCTTGGTGCCATAACCTAATGAAGTAAGGGTTTTTCGGCAAATCTGCTGCTGTCATAATGGTATCTGATTTTATCGAAACAGCCTGTATCTCATGATCTGGATCAAACTCATTAAGTTTTCTACCATTTTCCGTGCGTAAATATGATACATGTCCAGGATTACCTGATAATTGTGCGTTCCATAAATCATAATCAAGAAATATTGTTACATCATTATCGGTATAGTTAACTTTATTTAAAAAATCCACATATAATTTATCAATGTATACGTATTCTCGATTATATATAGCGATATCTGTCATCGTGCCCACTTGTGAGAATGCTGATGTTCTGTCATACATTGAATATATCTGATTATCAGATTTCAAGTATGGAAAATACTTGAGCAAAACTGGATCATATGTCCTAAAAGTAGATGTGATCATTAATAACCAGATGATTATAAGCGTAACAGTTTTATGAGTCATATTCTTAAACAAATATTCAACAGCTAAGAAAACGAATATAGCATTTAAAACAAATAATGGAATAATATAACGCGCATGTCTAAATTCAGTCAAGAACAAACAATTAAAAGTAAAATATCCTGCAAAAATGGTAATAAAAACAAATATCCATACAGTTTTTTTATTTTTTATAATCAATCCAAGTTTTTTATTTTTAATGAAAAATAATATAATTGCAAAAACAATAATTATATAAAATATCGAGTAAAAATTTACAGCAAAAACGTGGAGGATATTCTCAAGTATAACATCAAATGATATTCCAATAGATGACCCGACTTTTCCTGAGTTCTCGAATGCCCAGATAGAATCCTTCATTATTAACCACCATACACCGAAGCTGAAAAAAGGAATCAAATAATGCCAGTAATCGACTATAATTCCCTTAATAGTTTTCTTTTCTTCAATCATATCGTGTGTAAAAGTAAATAATAACATACCAACACAAAATGAAAAATATATTACTATAGCAGGCGTTTTGCAAAATATCATGCATATAGCAAAGAACACCGTGAGTATTTTATTTCCATATAATGCGTTGCTTATCATCAATACTAAAAATATTCCAATCATCAAATCGGATGTAATTTGAAGTGAAGCTCCGTAAATTGTTGGCGAAAAAGCAAAAATAGCCGCTCCTGCAGCTCGTTGCCATTTATATTTACTCTCACAATAGAAATACTTCAATATTTTTTCAAATCCAGCAATTGCAATTACCATAATTATCAAACTTTGAATGTTTGCTACAATTTGATTATATGGCGAAAAAAATTGACCTAATAAATAATAGCCAGATAATGCGCCTGAGGAATGATTAACAACCTGTAGTGCTCTGAAAGATGCTATCGGTGTAAAATTGAATTTGGCTGGAATTTGAGATATGTACTTAAAGTACAAAGCTGAATCAAAGATTGGATTCACTTTTATGTCAATTAAGAATAATCCACCAAACAAAACCACCACATATACAAATGGATTTTCTTTAATAAATAACAAGATTGAATTTTTAGTAAATGTGCGTTTTGAGTTTTTTCTTCTTATATATATGTATAAGAATAAGACGAAATAAAAGTTGTAGATTAACAACGTAGAAATCATACATATACTCGAGTAAAATCCAGTTTTAAGTGTGTATGGAGAAAGTGCTGCAATATTCCAAAACAAAGCTAAAATTCCAAGTACTATGCTCATTTGACCAGACATATTCTTTGTTAACATTTTTTTATTCTTAATAACTATTACTCCAGAATATATTAATAGTAAAACTCCTAATATAGAAAACAACAACATAATCGATCTATACTTAAGGCTAGAAATATCACCATACTTGTTTAATAAAAGTACAAACATAAATAACAATATAGCATTTACTATAGATACATACCAAGAATTAATATTGAACAATCCATCTTTAAGTTTTTCGCTACTATTGTTCTCATTTGTTAATAAGAAATATTTACTAAAAAAATATACAAAAATAGATAATATTATCAGTATACTTAGTTCGTATCTTAACCTTATGCCGAAATTAAAGTCTGCATATGACATTATTCCTAAAATAAGTTGGTTCATAAGTGCATATTGGAATAAGCCAATAATATACAATTTCATTTTTTGAATTTTTATAATGCTTATACATATTGTAAAAATTAAAATATTACAAGCTATAAGTGCTAAGAGAACATTGCTTAGTAATGCAACTATTAGATTAATCAAATAAAAACATGCTATTTCAACTAATATTACAAAAAATAGTGAAACTAATTGTGTTGTAAAATCATTTTTTTTCATATATGCCCTTCAATGTGAGTTTTATATACTAAGTATATTTTCAAAATGTGTATTTATCTAATGTCAAATTAACAACTCTACAAATAATGCATATAATTCTATCACGCACATATAATAGTGTCAATGTTATGCTTTACTTATGCATATTTCGGCAACATATGAACACCAAAACGTAAACATATGAACGCTTCGACGGAAGAATTTTAACACCTCTTACCGTAATAAAAAAATAAGACTATTCTTCAAGCAACAAAAAGAATGGAGAGTAGCGGTATGCGGAGAATCGATATGATAAAAACGAAGGAAATTTTGAGATTGCATTACACGCTGTAATTGAGTCAGCCAAAGGGAGTAAAAGCGACAGGATGTTAATTGGTTACTGTATCAAAAGTATTGCAGAAAGCCAAGAATGCAGGTATTGAATATCCAATACAAATAACAAACAAAGAACTGGTGTCCCTGCTGTATCCACCTGTTAAGACGACTGAAAGTAAATTGCGAACAGAACCTGATCTATCGTATATTCACCGAGAGATACAGCGGAAAGGCGTGACACTGACTTTGCTGTGGTGGGAATACAAACCAGAGAATTCAGATGTACTAATGTTCACACAACTTTGCGAACGGTATTGCTCCTTCCGTAAGCAGAACAGTGTTTACAAGAGAACAATATACAAAGCCGGTGAGCGAATGATGATGGATTGGGTAGGTCTGCCTATAGAGTATACCGATGCTTATGGACAAAAACATCCAGTATATTTACTTGTAGTAGATCTGCCGGCAAGCTCATATATTTACACAGAACCGTTTCGTGATATGAAGCTCAGCTCATGGATTGACGGTCATGTCCATACATTTGATCGCTATGGTGGTGTACCGAGAATGGTGGTTACCGACAATACTAAAACAGCGGTCACGAAAGTCAATTGCTATGATCCTAAGCTCAACAGAATGGTCTTTCTCCCAGAAATTGCAACAGTTTTTATGTTAGGAAAAGATGATATGAGGGTACCCCAAAAAATACGAAATCTGTCATTTTGAGCTGACCACTTTTCGGGAGACCCTCATTGCTTTATATAGTTCATCATGTGTTGTAATAATATTTTCTATTTCCGAGCTATCTTTAGCTTCATTAACTGTAATTGCATTTATCAAAATTTTCTTATCAGGAATTATGTTTGCATAATCATTTAATTCAGCTAAAGCTCTAGGAAAAGCTGCTAACTGGTTTAAAACTCTTGTAGTTTCCAGTTCTGCTTTTGGTGGTAGAGACTCAAGCTTGAAATTCTTCATTTATAACACTCCTTTTGTGCAAATCCATTAGATAGCAATCTCTTACTCATTAAAAGCTGACGTGTAATACTATGTTTTTCTTGCCCACTTTAGCTTTTCATAAGTAAATCTTACTCGTATTAACTTTAGTAGTATATATTTATATCTTCACCCTACATTATTATATTCCTGCTTTATGTCCTTCTTTATAGATAGTCCTTCAAGGCTGTCATATAGCAAACTCCCTGGGGGTCACAATACAAAGTGAAGAGACTTTTCTTCCCTGTTTTCACCTGTCTAAAATCGGGTAATTTAGTACAGTATATGTATTGCATCGACTGCCATTATCAGCTCTAAATTCATGCTGGATTTTTATCAGTTTGCATGCCTGTAATTGCTTCAATGCCTTGTCAACTGATGTTACTCCAATGCTGCAATTCGTTGCGATATTCTCTCTTGAAGGAAAACATTTTGCAGTTCTTCTATCAGCACATCTGCTTAGATAACAGAATACTATTTTTGCATAAATCGTCAGTCCATAATTTTTGCTAAATATATCATTGGAAGCATAAAATCTTCCTGTTTTCTTGTTTGTACTTTGTTTTATATTTATCGTTTTATTATTCATTCTTTTTCCTCCATTAATTCGTCGACTTTTCTGTCTCTTACCTGCATATGTGCTACTCCAAGTTTTTTGCTTTCTCTAAGTGCTACTTCGTAATCTTCTTGCATGTAGTCAGGTACAAAGCTTGATATAGCTTTTGCATTGAGATAATACCCAGCGGATGATGCAATACCCCCCTTTATCACACATTTGATTATGCGGTTAACCTGTGGCTTTAAATAGCTTTCAAGTTCTGCTCTGATGTTTGAACGGATTTCATCCATATCATCTTTTGTTGCTTGTATTGATAATGATTTTGTTATCATTTGTCTTACAAGTTCGCTGGTGCTTATCATCTTTCTATCGGCTAATTTCTTTAACTGTTTATGTGTATTGTCCATTATCCAAAATGACATTCTGTGTCTCTCTGAATTGTTCATATCTATCCTTTCTTTTGGTATTACATTTGTCTGACAAAAATAATGATTGTAATACCAGATTATTATTTTGAAAACCTACTATATAGTGAGGAAAGCTGTGCTTTTCTGCTGTATTCGGGGCGTATGGTAATACGCCTTATCTTGCACTACGTTCCCTTTTCACTGCGTTCAAAGGACTTTACTGCTCCCTTCGGTCGCATTTTAGCTATCGCTTCTTGAAAACTATGTCTGCTAATACTATCTCCTCAGCTGACATTTTGATGCTGTTTCGATGTCTTGCAGATTTCAAAACATCCTGTGGGTTCTTCAAAGGATCAGATTCAAGCATTTGGTTTTGCAGGGTAATCATCAGGTCGTTTGCCTCATCATCTACTTTATGTATGACTTCCATAAGCTCACCATTCATCTTCATTTCAAGTACTCTGTGAGGGTATTCTTCCTGTAAGTATTTCAATGCTTTACGTCCGTATATGCCGAGTGATGTAATAGGTTTGAAGTTATCATTAGCTTTGATATTTGGATACAATATCCCTTCTTTATCTGTATAATTTATACTCATTTTCATGCCCTTTCTTTCTTATATTTTGCCCATAAATCAAGTGCTTCAACAATCGATATTTCAAGTTGCTTTGGGGTGATATTTGCAGGAAAATAGTCTTTGATTTTCTTGTATGATATCTTTACTTTTTCAGGCTGTTGTTTGATTTTATCTGTAATTATTTTATCAATTTTCGCATATGTAAGATTACCCTTTTGACTGATTGCTTTTAGCATTGATGCTTGCTTTAATGGTATATTGAATCGTTCTTCTCGAAGCAGTATTTCAAGCAGATTCTTCTGTTCTTCTGTGCTCAAATATGATATTTCAACGGCAGGAATAAATGATATTTTTCTTTCATCTACTTTCTCAAGCAGCTCTTGAATCAGATTTGTTAGCCTGATAAATCGGTACATAGTATGCTTACTCTCATTATTTTTTTGTGCCAGTAATTTATCTCTGTGTAACTTCGTCGCAACGTGCGACGAAGTTAAATCATTGCGCTTACCTTTTGATTTCATTGCTTCAAATTTATATTTATATGCGAATGCTTTCTCACTCGGCAATATGATTTCACGCTGCTGAAGATTGTAGGCTAAGGTCGACAGCGCCT
>JAGLOK010000034.1 GCA_023139005.1 Clostridiales bacterium
TTGGTCGCCTCCCTGCACACAAAGCGTGTGTTGCTGGTCTTGGTCTGCGTCGTATGCACCAGACTGTAGAAGTAGAAGACACTCCATGCACACGTGGCATGATCAATAAAGTGTTTTACATGGTGAAGGCAGAGGACGTTTAAAATGACGATGCGACTGAATACTATCAAATCTGCACCCGGTAGCAGAAAGTCTGGCAACCGTGTAGGCCGTGGAATCGGTTGCGGTACTGGCAAGACCTGTGGCCGTGGTCACAAGGGTCAGCATTCACGTTCCGGTGGTTTTCACAAAGTTGGATTTGAAGGCGGACAAATGCCTTTATACTTGCGTCTACCAAAACGCGGGTTTTCAAATGCACGCTTCAAAAAGCACTTTGCAGAAGTGAACGTTGGAAGACTCAATGATTTCCGTGCAGGCTCAGTGATTACTCCTGAGAAGTTAATTGAAGCAGGAATCATTAAGAAAGTAAAAGACGGTGTAAAAATTATGGGTTCAGGAGAACTTACGAAGAAACTCAACATTTCGGCACACAAATTTACAAAGGGCGCAACCGCCCAGATCGAGGCAGCCGGCGGTAGTGCGAAGGTGATTTAGCTATGCTAGAGATTTTCAGAAATGCGTGGAAAGTAGCAGAACTTAGAAAGAAGATAATATATACTCTAATTATATTATTTATCTATAGAATAGGGTCTTTCATTCCTGTACCTGGTGTTGTACCAGAAGTATTCCAGGGTGCAATATCTGATTCTCCTGTATGGTCCTTGCTTGATGTATTCAATGGAGGCGCACTAGGAAACTTCACAATTTTTGCAACAGGTATCACACCCTATATTACTGCATCTATCGTAATGACACTATTGGCTGTTGCGATTCCTGCACTAGAGCGTTTGCAAAAACAAGGCGCAGAAGGCAAAAAGAAAATATCACAAATCACAAGATATGTTGGTCTAGGACTAGCATTTACTCAATCCATGGCAATAATGCTTAATTTGGGCGCGGGTGCCTTAAGTAATCCTGCATGGTATATGTATCTCTTTATCGCGGTTGTTCATATGGCAGGTACTGCATTTGCAATGTGGTTGGGAGAGCACATCACAGAAAAAGGTATTGGTAATGGTATATCTCTACTGATTTTTGTAAATATTATTTCAAGATTCCCCTTGGATATTCAAAGTGGAATCAAAGCAGTGATAGATGGCAATGCAAGTGGATGGTCAATTCCTCTTGTTATGATTGGACTGCTAGTAATCATCGCATCAGTTGTCTTGATTAACCTCGGTGAACGCAGAATACCAGTTCAATATGCAAAGAAGGTTGTAGGACGCAAAATGTATGGCGGGCAGTCCACATACATACCAATGCGTGTTAACAACTCGGGTGTGTTGCCATTGATTTTTGCTTCAACCATTATTATGTTTCCAGGTATGCTTATGAATATGTTTTTCGCAGAAAAGGTATGGGCTCAAAAGTTCATGGTCGCAATGTCCCCTGGTTCACTGGTATATGCAATTGTTATGGCACTGTTCATACTTGCATTCGCATACTTCTATTCAACGATTCAGTTCAATCCGATAGAGGTATCCAAAAACATTCAACAATATGGTGGATTTGTACCAGGGATACGTCCCGGTAAACCTACCTCTATATATCTATCTAAGGTATCCAACAGAATTACGCTCTTTTCAGCATTATTCTTGGCAATGCTTGCAATGATACCGATGATACTAACAGCGAACACAGGCTCAAGTAGCCCAATACAGGCGACATCAATCTTGATTATGGTATCGGTTGGACTAGAGACTGCAAAGCAGCTTGAAAGCCAAATGATGATGCGTCACTACAAAGGATTCTTGAACTAGTGGAGAAAAGTATATGAATTTAGTTTTCTTAGGTCCACCGGGTGCAGGCAAAGGATCACAAGCAGCATTGGTATGCGAAAAGTATAGTATACCGCACATATCTACTGGCAATATGTTGCGTGCAGCCATTGCACAAAAAACATCTATGGGTCTTGCAGCAAAGAAAAACATCGATGCAGGAAACCTTGTACCGGACGATGTAGTCATTGAAATTGTAAAACAAAGACTCGCAGAAGATGATTGCAAAAACGGATATTTACTCGATGGGTTTCCAAGAACGATCGCACAGGCACAGAAGCTGGATGAGTTCGCCACACTAGATTTAGTGATATTGGTGGATGTGGATGATAAGTCCATCATCAAAAGACTCTCAAGAAGAAGAACGTGTGTGGATTGTTCATCAACATATGATATATCCAAAGTACCCGAGGATGCATGTCATTCATGTGGTGGCAGGTTGGTTAGACGTACTGATGACAGCAAGGAAACCATAAAGAATCGCTTAAATGTATATCACGAGCTTACAAGTCCATTGGTTACGTACTACAAAGACAGTGGACGATTGTGCAAAGTCGATGGAAAGGCAACAATCGAAGTGGTATTCAGCGCTGTAAGCGAAGTGCTTGATACGATATGATTCATATCAAGTCTGCATCTGAAATAGCAAAAATGCGACTTGCATGCGCACTGACAGCGCAATGTATGAATATCGTAGAGACAATGATCAAACCGGGTGTTACAACCCGTGAAATTGATAAGAAAATTGAAGATTTCTTGAAAGTAAATGGAGCAACGCCTTCGTTTAAAGGATACAATGGGTATCCAGCGAGCATATGTGCCTCCATCAATGAACAGGTAGTTCATGGAATACCCAGTTCGCGAAAATTGCTTTCCGGTGATATAATTGGTATTGATTTAGGTGCATATCTAGATGGATTCCACGGGGATATGGCAAGAACATATGCTGTGGGAGACGTGTTAGATGATGTACAGCTCTTGATTGATACTGCAAAGGACTCTTTTGATGCAGGACTATCCAATATGGTAGTGGGCGCAAGAGTCGGAGATGTATCCGCATCCATTGATGCAGTGATAAGATCCCGTGGTTTTACAGCGGTACGGTCACTTTGTGGACATGGAATAGGACGTGCATTACATGAGGAACCTGAGGTTCCTAACTTTGGAACTAAAGGGAGAGGCATACGACTACGATCGGGCATGATACTAGCAGTAGAACCCATGGTTAATCAAGGCACGTATGATGTATACTCACTTCAAGACGGATGGACGATTGTGACTGCAGACGGAAAGCTTTCAGCACACTATGAAAACACTGTTTTGATTACTGACAATGGTCCGCAGATACTGACGATTGCTTGAATAAGCATTCAAAGGGGGAATACACGTGGGCGATAACGAAACTGCTGAAATAGGATCAGTTGCTTTATCAATAGCAGGCAGAGATAAAGGCAGATATTTCGTAATAATAGAGGTGCTGGATGAAGGCTATGTCAAAGTAGCTGATGGATCTCTTCGCAAGGTAGAGAGCGCAAAAAAGAAGAAACTAAAACACCTGAAGTTGAAGCCGGTCACAATACCCACCGTCAAAGAGCGATTGCTCGAAGGCGGAAAGCTATTTGACTTTGAGATAAGAAAACATCTTGAAGCTCTGGGTTATGACGGCAGAGACAAAAAGGCTTAAGCGCAACAAGGAGGGCTATATTGTCCAAACAAGACGTTATTGAAGTGCAGGGCACAGTCGTTGAGGCTTATCCCAATGCAATGTTCCAGGTAGAACTGGAAAACGGGCATTCTGTTTTGGCCCATATCTCAGGGAAACTACGTATGCATTACATACGCATATTGCCGGGAGACAAGGTGACTCTGGAATTATCGCCATATGATTTAACAAAAGGAAGAATTACATGGCGCGGTAAACCAAGGAACAATACAAACACTTAAGGAGGGCTTGACAAATGAAAGTAAGACCATCAGTCAAACCAATATGTGAAAAGTGCAAAGTTATCAAGCGTCATGGACGTGTTATGGTAATATGCCAAAATCCTCGCCATAAACAAAGGCAAGGATAATAAGATTCTGCAGGTTTTGCAGAATCCGACCTTACGATATCTAAGATTTTTCTAGGCTGCGGCTAGATACATTATTGCTCAATGTATCAATTGGCTAAGAGGATCCGATATAAAGACAAAAAATAATTATGACGGAGGTGCATCTACGTATGGCTCGAATTGCTGGCGTTGATTTACCAAGAGACAAACGCGTACAAGTTGGACTCACCTATATCTTTGGTATAGGACAGACAACTGCTGACAAACTACTAGCAGATACAGGAATTAATCCTGATATTAGAGTACGTGATTTAACTGAAAGCGAAGTAAGTAAACTACGTGAATATATTGATAACAATTTACAAGTAGAAGGTGACTTACGTCGTGAGACATCAATGAACATCCGCAGACTAATGGAAATTGGCTGCTATCGCGGTATTAGACACCGTCGTGGCTTACCAGTTCGCGGACAAAACACAAAGCAAAATGCGCGTACACGCAAAGGCCCAGGCAAAAACCAAGTACGTCGCAAAAAAGCTTAGCAGCTTTAGGGAGGAAATCACATGGCCCAACCAAAAGGCGCTAGAAAGCGTCGTGAGAAAAAGCATGTTGAACGCGGAGCAGCACATATACGCTCCACATTCAATAACACAATAATTACACTAACTGATCTGCAAGGTAATGCTTTGGCATGGTCTTCAGCGGGATCACTTAATTTCCGTGGCTCAAAAAAGAGCACACCATATGCTGCACAAATGGCATCAGAAGCCGCTACAAAAGCTGCGATGGAACACGGATTAAGAACTGTTGAAGTATTTGTTAAAGGACCAGGTCCCGGACGAGAAGCTGCCATTCGTGCACTTCAATCTGCAGGACTTGAGATTACCATGATTAAGGATGTTACACCCATTCCACACAATGGCTGTCGTCCACCAAAACGCAGAAGGGTTTAGGAGGAATACTAAATGGCAAGATATACAGGTTCAGTATGCCGTCTATGCCGAAGAGAAGGCGCAAAGCTTTTCTTGAAGGGGGACAGATGCTATGGTGAGAAATGTGGATTCACCCGTCGTCCTGTACCACCTGGGCAGCATGGAAAAGGCAGAAGAAAATCATCAGAATACGGACTTCAGCTTCGTGAGAAGCAAAAAGTACGTCGTGCATATGGAATCATGGAAAAACAATTCCATCATTACTTTGATCAAGCAACAAGAGCACGCGGTACAACAACCGGTGAAGCATTGCTGCAGATTCTTGAACAACGTCTAGACAACGTCGTGTATCGTATGAGCATTGGCGTATCTCGTCCGCAATCAAGACAAATAGTGCTTCATAAGCATATCACAGTAAACGGCAACTGCGTGAATATTCCTTCATACCAAGTAAAAGAAGGCGATGTAATTGCAGTAAGGGAAAAAAGCACATCAATTGAATTGTTTAAAGCAGTTCGTGATGGCGAAAATCCAAACTTAGCTAAATGGCTTACGTTTGATATTAAGAAGCTTGAAGGTACAATTATTGCAAAACCAGATCGTGAAGATATTGACCTTACAATTGAAGAACATTTGGTTGTCGAGTATTATTCGAAACTATAATATGAGTAAGTTAATGTATGCAACAACATCTGTTGCACAGAAAGTAGCGACATTACAGTCGCTCAACCAACACCTTTATAAGGAGTGTGCATAGCGAAATGATCGTAATTGAAAAACCAAAGATTGAATGTGTAGAGCAAAGTATAGACAATCGTTATGGAAAGTTTATAATAGAGCCGTTGGAACGTGGATTCGGTACAACGCTCGGAAACTCTCTACGTAGAGTGCTATTGTCTTCATTACCGGGTGTTGCAGTAACATCGGTGAAGATTGAGGGCGTATTACATGAGTTTTCCAGCATTGAGGGCGTCACAGAAGATGTAACGGAGATACTATTAAACCTTAAGGGACTCTCTGCAAAGCTCTATACAGATGAGCCAAAAACAGTGACCATTAACATGCAAGGACCTTGTAATATCACAGCAGGTGATATTACAGCAGATGCAGAAGTAGAAATACTGAATCCTGACTTGCATATTGCAACGTTGAATAAAGATGGCTTTTTATACATGGACCTTTCAATAAAAAAAGGCCGTGGATATGTTAGCGCTGTCAGAAACAAAAGTGACGACCAACCCATTGGTGTCATTCCTGTGGACTCAATATTCACACCAGTTAGTAAAGTCAATTATAAGGTTGAAGATACTCGTATCGGAAACCAAACAGACTTTGATAAATTAACCATGGAAATCTGGACAAATGGCTCCATCAAACCCGATGAAGCTCAGTCACTTGCAGCAAAGATTATTAATGAGCATATGAAATTGTTCATTGACTTAACAGGCGTTGCAAACCAAGTAGAAATCATGGTCGAAAAAGAAGAAGACCAAAAAGAAAAGGTACTCGAGATGACCATAGAGGAGCTCGATCTTACCGTTCGTTCATTCAATTGCTTGAAGCGCGCAGGTATCAATACTGTTGAAGAATTAGTGCGTCGCAGTGAAGAAGACATGATGAAGGTAAGAAACCTAGGACGTAAATCATTGATTGAAGTACAGCAAAAGTTAGCAGGATTAGGACTTTCGCTCAGAACTCAAGAAGAATAATTGGAGGACTTAGAAGATGGCAAACTACCGTAAACTTTCAAGACCCTCAGACCAGAGGAAAGCGCTCTTGCGTAATCAAGTAACAGGATTACTGGATAAAGGCAGAATAACAACCACTGTTGATAGAGCCAAAGAAGTCAAGAAAATTACAGAAAAAATTATCACAAAAGCTATGAAGGTATATGACCAAAGCGTTACAGTTACCAAATCACGCACCAACGAAAAGGGGCAACCGGAGTCATTTGAAGCAAATAATGACTCTCCTCAAAAGCTCATAGTTCGTCGTGATATCATGGCAAGAATATATGATCTGAAGGAACTCAGGCTCGAAGGTGAAAGTCGTACTGATTATAGGGAACGCACCGGAGCAGTGAAGCATCCTCTAGTTGAAAAAATCTTCAATGAGTATGCACCTAAGTACAAAGAACGCGCTGAGGAATTAGGTCAGGGTGGCGGATATACGCGCATATTAAAACTGGGACCTCGCAAAGGCGATGGCGCGGAGATGGCAATAATAGAATTTGTATAAATAATACGGATTTATGGGAACCAGTTTTTCTG
>JAGLOK010000035.1 GCA_023139005.1 Clostridiales bacterium
TTTCTGGTTCCCTTTTTGTTTATAATAAGGGCTTAAACATAAACCTTGTATGTACAAATATTAATATGTTAACGAATTTCTATCATATTATGTTAAAATAGCTAGCAGGAGCACTCAATGACAACAATCATAAAGCTTGACAATGTCTCATATGCTTATCAAACAGGAGTTGAAGGTGAAAAAACCGAGGCTCTAATAAACGTATCCACTCAAAATAAAAAAAGGTGAATTTATAGCGATTGTTGGGCATAATGGCTCAGGAAAATCAACCCTTGCAAAGCATATAAATGCGCTACTTTTGCCTGATAGTGGTACAGTAACAGTCAATACCTTTGATACAATGGATGAAAGTAATCTTTGGAAAATAAGGCAAAGCGCAGGAATGATATTTCAAAATCCAGATAATCAAATTGTTGCAACCATTGTTGAAGAAGATGTCGCATTTGGTCCAGAAAATCTAGGAATTGAACGTAGTGAAATCAGACGTCGTGTCGATTGGGCACTTGCAAGTGTTGATATGACTGAATATGCAGGTAAGGCGCCACATATGCTATCCGGTGGTCAAAAGCAAAGAGTAGCTATTGCAGGCGTCATTGCGATGCATCCAGACATTGTAATTATGGATGAACCGATGGCGATGCTTGATCCATTGGGCAGAAGAGAAGTCATGAATGCTGCCAAAAAACTTCATTCAGAAGGTGTTACAGTTGTTCTGATTACACACTTCATGGATGAAGCCAAAGAAGCAGAAAGAATCATTGTAATGAATGAGGGAAGCATCGTTCTCAATGATATTCCCAGTCAAATATTTATGAAAACTGATTACCTCAGATCCTTGGATTTGGATGTTCCGGCGATGATCAAACTGGGTGAAATGCTCAATAAGAGCAATATTAAAATAAAGCAATCGTCCACAATTGAAGATATGGCGGAGGAATTATGTCAATACATTTCGAAAAATTAAGCCATGTCTATATGCCGGATTCACCTTTTGAAACAAAAGCGATTGATGATGTGACATTGACTATTAATGACTATGAATTTGTAGGACTTATTGGACACACAGGTTCCGGTAAGACAACACTGGTACAGCATATTAATGCACTTTTGAAACCCACTACAGGTAAAGTAATCATCGATTCTTTGGATATCAACTCAGATAAGCATGCACTCAAAGAACTTCGCAAGAAAGTGGGATTTGTTTTTCAATATCCGGAGCATCAATTGTTTGAAGAAACAGTTGAAAAGGACATTGCTTTTGGTCCGAAGAACTTGAAACTACCCAAAGAAGAAATAGCAATCCGTGTAGAACAAGCCATGGAATTGGTAGGACTTGAACCGGAGGTAAAGTTGCGTTCTCCTTTTGAACTATCAGGAGGACAAAGACGTCGTGTTGCACTTGCGGGAGTTATTGCTATGCGTCCGGAGATCTTAATATTGGATGAACCCACAGCAGGACTTGATCCCGGTGGACGTGACGCCATGCTTTTGATGCTCAAGAAGATGCACAAAAAAGAAAAGATGACAGTGATTATGATTAGTCACTATATGGACGAAATCGCAGCATTGTGCAGCAAAGTACTTGTCATGGAAAAAGGAAAACCGGTCATTTATGATGAACCCAAGAAAGTTTTTGCACAAGGTGAGAGACTTGCTGCAATGGGACTGGATGTTCCAACAACTACAAAGCTTATCATAGCACTAGAAAAAAAGGATATCAACATCCCAAAAGATATATTGACGCTCAAAGAGATTCATTCGTATATCGCAGAAAACTATGGGGGTGATGATAGTGCTTAAAAACATCACACTCGGTCAATTTTTCCCCGGTAGCTCAATCGTTCATAAGATGGATCCGCGTATCAAAATCATCACTGTATTTTTATTTATTGTACTTATATTTTTTGTAAAATCATTTTATGGGTATCTAGTAGTTGCAGTCTTTGTAGCATTTGTTATCATGACAACAAAGGTCCCTATAAAGTATATCCTAAGAGGACTTAAACCAATATTCTTCATCGTCATCATCACATTTGTACTCAATACACTGATGACACCGGGAGATGATCCATATTTCTCATGGAAGTTTATATCCATCACACCAAAAGGATTAAAGCAAGCATCATTTTTATCTATTCGCCTAGTTTTACTTGTTATTGGATCGCAAATACTTACCTTAACAACCTCACCACTAGGATTGACAGATGGAATCGAACAACTTGCAGGACCACTCAAGAAAGTTGGATTTCCAGCGCACGAAATGGCTATGATGATGACCATTGCATTGCGATTTATTCCCACACTCCTGAATGAAACTGATAGAATAATGAAAGCACAAATCAGTCGTGGTGCGGACTTTGAAACAGGTTCTCTAATTAGTCGTGCAAGAAACTTAGTCCCATTGCTAGTACCACTTTTTGTATCTGCATTTCGGCGCGCAGATGAACTAGCCCTTGCAATGGAAGCGCGTTGTTACCAAGGTGGAACAGGCAGAACTCGGATGAAAGTATTGAAAATGAGCAAATACGATATATACGGAGCTCTTGCATTTTGTGTGTTGATAGCATTAATTGTCCTTGACTATATATTGGCAGCCTGACATGCGGGTTAAAGTAATCATAGAATATGATGGCAAGAACTATAGTGGGTGGCAACGCCAAGAAAACTCCAACTCCATACAAAACGAAATAGAAAAAGCATTATACAAACTTACTGGAAATAAGATTACTATTCATGGCGCCGGCAGAACAGATGCTGAAGTGCATGCACTAGGTCAAGTCTTTCATTTTGATACCGATGATTTGATTCCTGCTGAGAACTACGCGATGGCACTCAACACCAAAATTCCATGGGATATCAGAGCTATATCCTCACAATTAGTGGATGATGAATTTCATAGTCGGTTTGACTCGAAAAGCAAACATTATCAATACCAAATTATTAACCGCAAAAGACCCGTTGCAATTGATCGCCATAGAGCATGGCATGTAGTTCAACATTTAGATGCTGATTTGATGCAAGAAGGGGCAATGTATTTACTTGGAGAACATGACTTTCAAACATTCATGGCAGCACACTCCGATATTGAAAGCACCATTCGCACAATACATCAAGTGAACATAGTAAAGTTAGGTAATGAGATAACAATTGATATCATCGGAAATGGATTTTTACGCAACATGGTGCGTATCATTGCAGGCACTTTGGTGAATATCGGAAACGGTAAAAATGCACCTAAAGATATGCAGGATATTATTAAGGCCAAAGATAGGATTAATGCAGGAATAACCGCACCTGGGTATGGGCTGTATTTGATGTCTGTGGAGTATGAATAGAATAAAAAGCGTACATAATAGGATATTAAATTACTAATGAAATCTTTTAATCAAAAAATAAGAGCAATCATATTTGATTGTTATGGGACGATTATTGATACAGGTAATAGTTCAATTAATGCAACCAAAAAGATATTAGCAAAATATAATCAAAATACTAATGCAGAAGAATTTTATTCAAAATGGAAAAAATATCAGCGTAAATATTTTGAAAATGCAGATAATTTTCTTAATCAAGAAGATATATTCTTGATAACCTTAAAAGAATTATTTCAAGAGTATCACATAAAAGGCGATCCTAATATTGATGTGCAGATTATGTTGAATATTTTAGGGAAACGTTATGCTTTTCCTGAATCTGCAAAAACTATTGATTTGTTGAGAGCTAAATACAAGATATATGTCGCATCTATAAGTGATGAGGAACCTATAATCAGTGATATAAAAAGGAATAAGGTTGTAGTTGATGGAATTTTCACTTCTGAAAGTATGATGGTTTATAAACCAAATAAACACTTTTTTTATCAAGTTTTAGATAAGGTAAATCTAAACGAAAATGAAGTAATATATGTAGGCGATTCCCTCTATGATGATATTTATGGTCCTATGTCAATTGGAATAAAATCTATTTGGATAAATAGAAAAAACCAAACTATTGATACAGAACAATATAGACCTAATTATACTATTGAGACTCTAGATGAATTATTGGAATTTTTCTAGGTTATCAATCAATACTCGCCATATTAGATGAAAGCACTTTATAATTTCATATAATAGATTATGGGACGATTATTGAAACAGGCAATAGTTAAATTAATGCAACCAAAAAGATATTAGCAAAATATAATCAAAATACTAATACAAAAGAATTTTACTCCCTTATGTGTACTGTTTTTGGGGCTTCTTGTTTCTGCTTCAATTTAATAGTCGTATAAATTAATATAAAAAAGATAAGTATATTCTAGAGCTGTTATGTTAAACTATTTGTATGCAATTAAAATAGAATTGATATCATTTAGTTGATAAAATACTAAAAAACGAGGATTTGCAGATGTTAATATTGAATACAAATCGGCTAAATATCAGAGAGCTTACATTAAATGATGCAGAGTTGATTTTTCAATACAGCCAAGAGCAATGCATAAAAGATGAATTGCCTGATGAAGTGTTTGATTCACTCGATTTTGTAAAAGAATTGCTAAGTGGATTTATCATTAACTACAAAGAAAAGAGCTATCCACTGGTTTTTGCAGTTGCGCTTAAAGCACCGGATATCTTGATAGGACATATAAGCCTTAGTCCAATCGAAGACAACAAAATCGAAATCGGCTATGCGATTTCAGAGTTGTTTCAAAGAAAAGGGTATGCAAAGGAGATTGTCAGACCATTTTCAGAATGGGTAATAGAAACACTTGCGATCAAAGAATTATATGCAGTCGTTAAAACATCCAATGCATCATCATGCCATGTGCTTGAGGTCGCTGGATATACATTGCAATCTGAAGAGCATAAAAAAAGTTTTGGAGCAACTCATTTGGTGAAAACGTATATTTTCAGGTGAGATTAAGTAGAGTGCTCATGTGTAAACTGTCTTAATTGTATACCGATACACTTCTTTGTCAGTGCTATCTACACAAACACTGATTTGATCCATTCTAACACCACCGTTTTTCTCCATAACTCTTGCTGATGCTGTATTATTCACATCACATGTTAAGAGTGCTTCCTCAATTCCGAGTTCATATGCATTTTCCAACAAAAGTTCTAGCTGCAATGTGCCATACCCTTTGTTATGGTATTTCGGACATATCATATATCCGATATGTCCGCCATATTTTCTTAACGTATCTGTTAATGAATGCCGAATGCTTCCGATTCCAATAATGTTTTTATCATCAACCAACCAATATGTGGTACAGGAAACATATCCTTTTGGAAGATTTATTCCGCTAGAATGGCTTTTATATTTTTCAAAGATAGTGCTTTTCCATAATTCAAAATTATTGGGGTCATGTAAAGAGCTGGAGTTGATATCTGTTATTCTGAATTCTCTACATGCTTCAAGATAGCTATCTAGATACTCTTCACAGGGTTTTATTAACTTTATATTATCCATCATACCTTCCTACCGATATACATCAAATGTTCTGAATGAGATAGCAAATCCTCACGTTCACATGTCTTGACTGCAAAGTCTACCCACCAGTCGATTACTTGCTGCGGCTGTTGTTCAAGCAATTCACGTTCTGCTTGTGGCAATATTCCTTCTTGACCGAAGTAATGCAATTTTTTTAATAGAAATTGTTTAAAGAAAGGCAATACATTTTGCGGAGATATAAAATAGCTATGCGTGAAGGCCATGCCTGTAAAATCTTTGTCTGAAATAAAGCAATTTAAATATTTGC
>JAGLOK010000036.1 GCA_023139005.1 Clostridiales bacterium
TGACAAGATCGCTCTTGACGTATTCTTTGATATCGTAATCCAACGATGCATAGCCCCGAGTTCGAGACTTTAGCGAGTCGAAGAAATCATAGATAATCTCATTAAGCGGCAGCAAGTAATTGATCTGCACACGGGTCTTGTCCAGATACTGCATGTCCACAAAAATACCCCGCTTTTCTTGGCACAATTCCATGATGGTACCCACAAACTCAGGTGGTGAGATGACATGTGCATTTGCAATGGGCTCAAGCATATGATCTACCAATGATAGATTGGGCAGGTTTGAAGGATTATCAATTACGATTTCCTCGCCTGTTTCCATCACAATCTTATATATAACACTGGGTGCTGTGGTTACCAAGTCTAGGTCATGCTCACGCTCTAGGCGTTCTGCTATTATCTCCATGTGCAAAAGTCCTAAGAAACCGCATCTGAAACCGAAACCAAGTGCTGCTGAGGTTTCCGGTTCATATATCAGCGATGCATCATTGAGCTTCAGCCGCTCCAGTGCATCTTTCAAATCCGTATAATATGCGCCGTCCGCTGGATAGATACCGCAGAAGACCATAGGTTGTACGTCTTTGTATCCGGGAAGGGGAGTGTCTGTGCGATTTTTCGAGTCGGTGATGGTGTCTCCGACCTTTGTTTGTGATATTTCTTTTATTGAAGCTGCGATATATCCTACCTCGCCTGCACGAAGCACATCGACTGGTAAATTCTCCGGAGTGAATACGCCAACCTCTGTAACCTCAAACGTTGCGCCCGTTGCCATCATCTCGATGATCATGCCTTTTTGGGCACTACCTTCGAACATGCGTACGTAGCAGATTGCGCCCTTATAGTTATCATAGAACGAATCGAATATCAGCGCCTTGCATGGCTTGCTGTCATCCGCTACTGGCGGTGGTAAAAGCTTCACGATACTTTCAAGCACATCGTGGATATTGGTTCCTTCTTTTGCGGATATTGCAGGTGCCTCATCCGCTGGAATACCGATAATATCTTCGATTTCCTGTCTTGTGTTTTCGACATCAGCACTCGGAAGGTCTATTTTGTTTATAACAGGTATAACCTCAAGGTTGTTATCAATCGCAAGATAAACGTTTGCCAGTGTTTGCGCCTCGATGCCTTGTGATGCATCAACGATGAGCAGTGCACCTTCGCATGCTGCAAGTGAACGTGACACTTCATAGGTGAAGTCGACATGACCGGGCGTATCGATGAGATTGAGCAAATACTCTATACCATCATCTGCCTTGTATACCATACGTACTGCGCGTGACTTGATGGTAATACCACGCTCCCGCTCCAAATCCATGGAGTCTAAGAGCTGGTCGTGCATATCGCGCGAAGCAACTTGATTCGTGAACTCCATCAGCCTGTCGGCCAAAGTGGATTTCCCGTGGTCTATGTGTGCAATTATGCAGAAGTTTCTGATATGTTCTTTAGGGTATTTCATTGTACACCTTTACTTTGGATTGTTTTCGTGATTTTGTGCGTAAATAATGTACCACAAAGTAGGGGGATTGGCAATTAAAGCGTTTTTATTCGCACACGATGTGCGGGGACTCTTTTGTCTCATTTGCCTTGATGCAAAACGATTTAAAAGAGCTTCAACATACGGCACAGGAAGCTCTCAATGTTTTCATTAAAACATTTGCCACATCCTGTATGCCATCTTGGCTTTTGCAATTGTATATCGGTAGTAAGTTTTGTTTCACAAAACTTATAAATCAATCCCCGGGGATAAATTTCTTCGAAATTTTCCAAGGGGCAATTTCCACTGCGGTGGGGATGGTTAGTACACATAAAACTGTCACACTTACTTATTGGAAACTTGCGCCATTCATGCTATTATATCCCTATAGGAAGGAAGTGGATGCACATGATAGTTTATTGCAATAATGACAAAGCTCCAGAAGGTTTTATAAGAAACATTAAACTCAATGATACAAAAGCATTTCCAGTAGATAGAACATCATATATTGGGTTTTCTAAAGTAAATATATTTGTTGGAAGTAATAACTCTGGAAAAAGCAGATTGTTAAGATATATGTTCTCGAGTGAAAATAGTTTTTCTAAAATTGAAGATAATTTTTGTGAATTCTTATGGAATAGTGTTGACATAAGAAGGCTACTATTGACATATTATGGAACAGATGTAAATAGAGATAATATATTTAAGTTTTTTATTAATTTTCTTGAAGAAGAATATATTCATTCGATGAGAAACGGAGACATTAAATTGCATAAGAATAACATTCTTTCCGATAGGTTTTTCACTCTTTTATATAATAGTAGTGAAAATACTCCTGCAAAAAAAATAGTATCAAAAAAAATGTATATCCCCATACTTAGAAGTTTATGTCCAATTTTGATGAATAGGGAAGATGCTATAGCTACATCAAGTACTTTTAAATATACGAATGCATATAGAAGAAGAACAATTAAACAATATTCACATATTTTAAATAATAGTGATAGTGAGAATAAAATTTTTACTGGACAAGAGATTCGTAAGCAATTAGAGGAATTACATAATGGAGATGAAAGCCAAAGAAACTTGAAGGAGGAATTTGAGAACTTTCTTTCTGAGCACATATTTGAAGGAGAAAAAATATTGCTTCTTTCACGAGGAGGATCAGATACAGTTTGGGTAAAAATAGGGGAGAAACCTGAAAGAGAAATACATAATCTTGGTGATGGAGTTCAAGCTTTAATATTATTAACATTTCCAATCTATATGAATAGAGACAATGATATGATGTTCTTTATTGAAGAACCTGAAACTAATATGCATCCTGGCATGCAACGAATATTTATGAATGCTTTACTAAATTTTGGGTTTGATAAACACCACTATTTTTTTACTACTCATTCTAATCATTTGCTTGATATGGTGTTTGATCATAATGATATATCAATATTTATGTTCACAAAAACAGAAGCTGAAAACGATGATAATAAACTAGAAGTTTTCAACGTTGAAAATGTTGATAATGGAGACGTGAGATTATTAAAGGAATTGGGAGTTAACGATAGCTCCGTATTTATGTCCAACTGTACTATATGGGTAGAGGGAATAACAGATAGGCCTTACATAAGAGAATATCTTATTAAGCAAATGGAAAAAGAAAATGATGATGAAGCTGAGAAAGAACATTTTGTTGAGGGACTTCATTACTCATTTGTAGAATACGGTGGAAGTTCAATTTCACATTTAGAATATAAAAATATTGGAGAAGCTTTGGTGGATGAATCAAATACTAATATTAAAAATATAACTAATAAGCCAATTATAGTTGCCGATTTTGATAGTGAGGATAAACAAAGTTTACATGAAAACAGGAAGCTAAAATTAGGTGATAAAAATTATTATTATCTCGACGGTGTAAAAGAAGTTGAAAATACTTTGCATGAAAATATTTTAAAATGTGTAATTGCAGAATATGAGAAAAAGGATATAATTGAAATTAATACTCTTTTTGAAAACGTTGAACAGAATGATTATAAGAATGAACCTTTAGGTATTTTTATAAATGAAAAACTTGGAACCAGTAAAAAAAGAATAAGCAGTTATGCTGATACTTATAAGAAAGATGGTAATGTAATTGATGGAAAAACCATTGCAGATAAAACAGCCTTTGCACAAAAAGCATGTGCCTATATAAGAGAAAACGATTATGAAAAATCTATGAGTGAATCAGCAATCAAGTTAACAAAAAAATTAATGCAATTTATTAAAAGATCGAACGAAAGCATTTTAAACATATAGTTAATAAGATGAATCACTCCCGTCCCGCAGGACACACATATCAAAATCCTAACACACTAAAACTCCCACGGACATGGCCGAGGGAGTTCCTAAACATCATTCTAATTTGCTGTGTAAGCGGAAATTGTCGGGAAGCACGAGAATCTTCGATTCGGAGTTCGTGACGATTTCCAAGACACTCAACTCAAATTCACTTTATTTGAGTTGAAAGCGAAGAAGCCTATAGCTTCGCAGCAATACTATCCATAAAATCAGCTGATGAAGTCTTTACAGCCTTGCCTTTTGCAATGAGAGCCAAGTCACCTGTCATTATGCCAGATTCAATAGTATCTAATGTTGCTTTTTCAAGTTTTTTTGCAAAAACGCTAAGCTCAGGGATGTTGTCCAATTCGCCACGCTTGTCCAAAGCACCAGTCCACGCAAAGATGGTTGCCACAGGGTTGGAGGAGGTTTCCTCACCGTCAAGATAACGATAGTAATGCCGTGTTACTGTACCATGTGCTGCTTCGTATTCGTATTCGCCATTGGGAGAAACGAGTACAGATGTCATCATGGGCATGGAGCCATATGCTGCACCCACCATGTCGCTCATGACATCACCGTCGTAGTTGGTGCATGCCCAAAGCATACCGCCGTTGGAACGCATAATGCGTGCTACGATGTCATCGATGAGTGTATAGAAGTATTCAATGCCCAACGCTTCAAACTTTTCTTTATATTGAGCGTCGTATATTTCTTGGAATACATCTTTGAACTCGTGGTGATAGATTTTAGATATTGTATCTTTTGAACCAAACCATAAGTCCAACTTGTGCTCTAGTGAAAACTTAAAGCATGCATGTGCAAAGTCTGCGATGGAGTCGTCCATGTTGTGCATACCGCGTATGACACCACCATGGTCTTTAAAGTCTTTTATAAGTTGACGACTAACATCTTTACCGTCTTTTGTGACAACAAGCTCAGCTACAGTGCCTTTGTCAGCTTTTGCTTCAACACAGTTGTATATGTCGCCGTACGCATGACGCGCCATGTAAATTGGTTTT
This sequence comes from Clostridiales bacterium, assembly GCA_023139005.1. Taxonomy (GTDB): domain Bacteria; phylum Bacillota; class Clostridia; order Christensenellales; family UMGS416; genus JAGLOK01. The sequence goes on from JAGLOK010000036.1 coordinate 4,819, forward strand.
GTCCATGTAGGAACGTATGATTTTAAGTTTTTAGCCAAAATTGGCGCACGGAAAACTGTACCACCCAATATGCCACGAATGGTTCCGTTGGGGCTCTTCCACATTTCTTTGAGTTTGTATTCCTCGATGCGTTGTGCATTGGGTGTAATGGTTGCGCATTTTACGCCTACGCCGTGTTTCTTGATTGCAAATGCACAGTCGTGGGTTACCTTGTCGTCTGTGTCATCACGATGCTGCAAACCGAGGTCGTAGTACTCTGTCTTTAGATCGATAAAAGGTGTTAGTAGTTTATCTTTGATCATCTGCCATAGTACGCGAGTCATTTCGTCGCCATCGATTTCCACGATGGGGGTTGTCATCTTAAT
>JAGLOK010000037.1 GCA_023139005.1 Clostridiales bacterium
TGTTATAGTTGGTGTGGAAGAAGATACAGGATACAAATCATAAAGCCAAGTTATACTGTCTCTTGAGTTTTCATCAAACAGCATAAACAACTCGACAAAATTTCCCTCATCAGTTTCAATGATTGCATCTGCAACAATGGTTAATTCCTGTAAGTTGGTGTGATTACTCTTTATAAGATTTTGATCAAAATACGATTTAATGAATGCGTTTTCGGGACACCCAATGAAATCGAGTTCTATTGCTTTACCTGTGTGATTGTCAAGTTGAAGATAAATCTTACTCTTGTCATTGCTAGAGAAGAATACCTTTACATCAATGTTTTCCTCTTGTGGCGGCATGGATATCTTCAATTCTAGTAGATCTGATTTATCATAGTTGTTCCACCACTCATCAACATCATACCAAATCTCGTTAAATTTCATACTGGGTGGTTTAATTATGACCGTATCATCAAACAGCTCATACAGATGTTTGTCATAAATATCAAACCGCTCCAAATGAGACAAATCAACAATAATCGTTTCTTTAGGTCTGATGGTTATAGTATCGTCTGAACCACTTCCTTGAAGGTGGATATTATCGAATGTAGTAGCCGTAGGATTATAGACAACCAATTGATATGGGATTTCTTCCAAATAATGAGCCTCCTTGACATCGCAAATGAGTTCATATTCTAGTTGAATAGCAGGCTTTTCTTTAGTATCTGTGTGAAAGATGAGGGGTTCAATATTTGATATATTTCCGTATAAATTATCATCATTCTCATGTTCTCCAATCAGATAGATCACTACAGGTATTTCACCGTAATAAGGACGGTATGAACTTTCATTATCATATGTATAGTAAAATGTTTTTGTTTCATTTGGATCAAGAGACCTAAGCTTTAGATTCGAGAAACTATCATCATATATTTGATTAATATTTGAGCGAATAGCCAAATCATACATTGTTTTATTTGATTTGTTTTGTATAGTTACTGTAAAGTTATAAATTGAAGTACTATTTACTTTTTTTTGTACTTCATAATGAATATCAAGTGGTGATATTAAATCATGAGGAAAGTCCCATGTGAACCTTATACTAGTATTTATATCTATATATAATTTTCGTCCATTTGCTTGCTTATCATTAACTGCTGGAGAATAGTAATAGCAATGAATAACTGGAGACAATACTATTGTCATTTCACCCGCGTATAGCGAGTACAAATCGAATCTTGTTTTATACTTATGTTCTACAATAATAGTTTCTGCTGGATCAATGATTTGATCTTCTATGTCCAAGTAATCAGTATCAATCATTTCATAATATATGTTAGATGATTCTAGTGCTATTTCTTCAATGTAAAGAGGTCTCTTAGAATCGTTTCTAATACTAAAAGTGAGATTGATTACATCACCTGGCTTTGCAGTGGTTGTATCTGCAAAAACTGTTGCGGTTATTTTGGGATCCATTATTTTGGGATCTCCTGCATCGTTAGCTAGCACATCAAAAGGAACAACACTCATCAATACAAGACAAGCTAAGAATAATAACGATATATTTTTTATTAACTTCAAGACATATTCTCCATACATATATTTTATGTTTAGTCCATATTATAACATATTATGAATATTGTACATAGAGCATAATGTGCTTTTGTGTTGGCTATGTTAAATAGCTATAAAAAAAGCTGAAACATTTCGTTACAGCCTTATACTTTACGTTTATCAACCATCTTCCAGCACCGAGTATGCAACATTGGTGGAGTGGTCGGCTACACGCTCAAGGTTTGAGAGAATCTCAATGAAGATGGTGCCTGAGCGCGGTGTGCATTTTTCGCTGCTGAGTCTCTTGATATGCTTTTTGCGCAACTCCTTTTCAAGGTCATCGATTTCCTGCTCAAGTGGTGCTATTTCTACATTGGCGCGATCTTTGTCGGAATCTTTAAAAATATTGTTCGCAAGAACTAATAGATTGTTACACTTCTCAGAAATATCTTCAAGCTCTACAATCGCCTTCTTTGAAAAACGCAAGTTTTTGCTGTCAATACGGGCTTGTGCAAACTCCGCAATATTTTCTGCATGATCGCCGATTCTCTCCAAGTCATTGACTACGTGATACATAGCGCCAACTAGGAGTGCATCTTTTGCGGAGAGCTCTAGTTGATTGGCTTTGACTAAGTATCGTGTTATTTCATGGTTTAGATAGTCGGTTACCCGCTCATCTGAGAGCACATCATCCACCAAGTCCTGATCCTTCTTCACAAAAGCTTGTACTGCATTTTTGATAGATTTTTCAACGATCTTACCCATTCTGTTTACTTCCATGATAAGCTGCGCAACGACAATTGTTGGTGTTGCAAACAAATGATCCTCAACATACATAAGCTTTTCAGGTTCTCTAACCGGATCCTCACCCGGGATGATCTTTCGCACAATCTTAACCAACAATCCGCTCATGGGCAAGAATATTACAGTCTCGACAATCTTAAATAGCATATGGGTATTGGCGATTTGTCGCACAACACTGCCGGGGGATAAAGCCTTCATCCATGTTGTCACTGGGAATATAGACACCAGTCCAATCATGATGAATGCACCGAGTACGTTAAATAGTAGGTGAATCAGCGCAACACGTCGTGCATTTTTGCTTGTTCCAATAGATGCAAGCATGGCAGTCACGCATGTTCCGATATTAGTACCGAGTATAATAAATACCGCAGTATCTATACCCACCAATTCTTGCATTGCAAGTGCTTGCAGGATTCCGACAGAGGCTGAGGAGCTTTGAATAACAGCTGTCATCGCCATACCGATGAGCATGCCGATAATTGGCGACTTGAACTGCACCATCAGTTGTTGGAATTCGACCATCGTTCGAAGTGGTGCCATGGAGTTGGACATGGTATTGAGTCCAAAGAACAATAGACCAAAACCAAGGACAACAGCTCCGATGCCTCTAACGGATTTCTTCTTTTGAAAAAGCATCATACCGATGCCAATTAACAATAAGATAGGTGCTATTTTTGTAAGCTTGAATGCAATAAGTTGTGCAGTGATTGTAGTACCGATGTTTGCGCCGAATATCACGCCAACGGATTGTGATAGATTCATAAGTCCTGCATTGACAAGCCCAACGGTCATGACCGTTGTTGCAGATGAGGATTGAATGACCATAGTAAAGAGTGCACCGACCAGAAGACCAAGGAATTTATTTTTTGTGAGTGCTTGCAGTAATTTACGAAGACCGCTTCCTGCGGTTTTCTCAAGGTTTTGGCTCATCATGTTCATTCCGAACAAGAATAACGCCAATCCAGCGACCATTTCTAAGTAATTGTCAAACCCCATTGCGCCCCCAGTAAGCAAAAAAATTGCTTAATTTCAATATCAATTTATATACTCACATTATGCCATAAAACTAAAAAAATCGCTATATAGAATATAGCGATTTTAAATGGTCTTTCTTTAATTTACATAAGAGTCTTAACTATCCTCAAGGACAGAGTATGCAACATTGGTGGAATGGTCTGCAACGCGTTCAAGGTTTGATAGGATTTCAATGAAGATGGTTCCTGAGCGCGGCACACATGCTCTGCTATTGAGCCTTCCGATATGCTCCATGCGAAGTTCTTTTTCATAATCATCAATCTCTTGTTCAAGCGGTGCAATCTCGGTATTTGCACGCTGCGTATCGGTGTCTTTAAATATTTCATTTGCGCGCTTTAGCAGATCGAATACTTTACTAGACATTAGCTTCAATTCTTCAATTGCCTTTTCAGTAAACGGCAGTTTATTGTCAATTCTCACTTGTGCAAATTCTGCGATGTTTTCTGCATGATCTCCAATTCTCTCCAAATCATTCACCACATGATACATCGCGCCAATAATTTTTGCATCACCCGGGGATAAGTCCAGTTCATTGGCTTTAACAAGATAATGGGTGATTTCGTGATTCAGAAAGTCAGTTACCCCTTCATCACTCAATACCTGGTCAATCATTTCCTGATCTTTTTCGATGAAAGCTTGCACAGCGTTCTGGATACATTGTTCAACAATCATACCCATTCTTTCGACTTCTTTAATCATCTGTCCTACAACGATAGTTGGTGTTGCAAACAGATGCTCTTCAATATACACGAGCTTTTCAGGTTCACGGACTGGATCTTCTCCACGGATTACTTTCCTAGAAATCCGTACTAGCAATCCACTCAAAGGAAGAAATACAGCAGTTGCTACTACATTAAATACTAAATGCGAGTTTGCAATCTGGCGAGTAACATCCCCAGGTGACCACGATTGAATCCAGCCTTTTATTTGAGGAATGAAAGTAACGACTCCAATCATAAAAAGCGAACCAAAAATGTTAAACATCAAATGTATAAGTGCTGCGCGTCTTGCATTTTTATTTGTTCCAACCGCTGCAAGAACCGCTGTTATACATGTGCCGATATTTGTACCTAGAACAATGAATATAGCGCCTTCAAAGGTGATTGCACCCTGCATAGAAAGTGCCTGTAGAATACCGATGGATGCAGATGAACTTTGAATAATCATAGTCATAAACATTCCGACAAGAACTCCTAGTATGGGAGTTTCAAATCTAGTCATAAGACTAATAAATTCAGGCATTGTGCGTAGCGGTTTCATGGCAGATGACATGGTGTTGAGTCCGAAGAATAGTAATCCAAATCCTAATATGACAGCACCAATTCTTTTAACTGTTTTCTTTTTAACAAATAGCATTAAAGCAATACCAATAAAAAGCAGCACAGGTGCTGCTTTGGTAAGTTTAAATGCGATAAGTTGTGCAGTGATAGTGGTACCGATGTTCGCACCAAATATTACGCCAACGGATTGTGTTAGGTTCATGAGTCCTGTGTTTACCAAGCCCACTGCCATAACAGTAGTTGCAGATGAGGATTGAATGACCATTGTAAAGAGTGCGCCGACGACGAGTCCTAGATACTTGTTCTTGGTTAATGCATTGAGCATTTTCCTGAGACCCGACCCTGCGGCTTTTTCAAGATTTTGACTCATCATATTCATGCCGAATAAAAATAGTGCCAGTCCTCCGAGTAGTTCTAGATAATTTTCTAAACCCATTGCTCCTCCTAATTGGCAAATTCATTTGCCCTTAATCATATAATATTTTTTTATTCGAGTACATTATTACACAACACGATAGAAACATCTATAAAAATTTTGATTCATTTATGATTATTTTTGGTAGACATAGAAAATTGTAATATGACGGATTAATCTAATGCTTGATACATCATTTTGATAATGGTTACATACTTTCCTGTTTCATAGTTATCATTGCCTTCAAAAGCATCCCAATCGCATGGACTATGTCTTTTATTAGTTAGCAGTATGATGGACATATTATTTGTAGGGTCAATGACTATTGCAGTCCCTGTCCAACCATAGTGATATAGTGCTGTATCTGAAACATACTTTTCAATATATTTATTTGACTGCGCATTCTGCAACGTGAGTTGGTATTTTTGTTGATCTTCAATTGTCATAAAAGTACGTACTGTATCTGATGATATGAGCTGTACACCTTGATACATACCCTCATTGAGCATTACTTGAGATAATATGGCAAGAGCGTTTGCATCTGCAAATAAACCAGAGTGCCCCGAAACACTGTCCATAGAATAATAAGTTTTCTCATCGTGAACTTCACCTTGCAGTGTATACTTGCGTATGCCATCAAAATATGCAACACCATCTCGAGTGTTGCCCATGCGTTCTGTTGCGACAAAGTCATCCGCTGTGAAAGAGTTATCCAGTGGACGATATAATATTTGATTTTCAATTCCTAATGGTTTATAAACATAGTCGCGAAGATATGCACTAATAGAAACCCCGGTAACTTTTTCAATCAGTTGACATAATATCATATATCCGATGTCATTATACTTGTGTGTTTCACCCGGTATCGTTGTTAATGGGATGTCATTAAGTAAAGAAATGGTTTTATCCCTATCAGTAGAGTAAAAGGTTTCTGTATATTCTGTGTTGTTGTCAAAGAACCGAACATCGCTTCCATAGCCAGCACTGTGGTTTAGAAGCATTCTAACGGTGATCATTTCTCTGCCACCTTCATTATATCCATCCAGATATGCAGAAATGTTTTGATCCAGAGCAAGCCTATCATCATCGATTAATTTCATCACAGCAAACATCGTACCGTATACTTTAGTGAGCGATGCAATATCAAACATGGTATCGTTGTTCATGGAGGTTGGATTTGAAAGAAGATTTTTTCCATCATACTTTTTTGCATATCCATAGCTTTTTTGATGGACGATATATCCATCTTTTACAACAACCAAAACTGCACCAGGGAATCCGTTTTGTACTTCGTCATTGATAAAAGAATCAATCTCATCTAGTGCATTGGAGGAGAATCCAAACGCCTGCGGATCACCCTGTGGGAGTGAGTGTTTAGGTAGAGAAATTTCCGCAGTTACCTCAGGTGTTGCTATTATATTTGTTGCAGAAGGGTTCGCATAAGGAATATTGTCGGGAGACTGATTACATCCAACAAGTATAAAAATGCATAGAATTAATAGGACTAATACTCTCTTCAACTTTTTTACAAGATGCATATGAATTATAGATTGATGTCAAGTTCCACAGGACAATGATCAGAACCGAGGATGCTTTTATGGATTTTACTATCAACAATTTGACCTTTTAGTCGCTCTGAAACGAGGAAATAGTCAATGCGCCATCCGGTGTTGTTGGCTCGTGCACTAAACATATAGCTCCACCATGTATATTCAACTTTTTCAGGATATAAGTGGCGGAAAGTATCGACAAATCCGGATGTAAGAAGTTGTGTGAACTTTTCACGTTCTTGGTCTGAAAACCCAGCATTTTTGTGGTTGGTCTTGTCATTTTTTAAGTCAATTTCATTGTGCGCAACATTCATATCGCCACAGATGATGACCGGTTTTTTCTGATCTAGTGAAACAATGTATTTTCTGAATGCATCTTCAAACTCCATACGATAATCAAGTCGTGCAAGCTCGC